>JAQBWE010000328.1 GCA_027625315.1 Planctomycetota bacterium | reverse complement strand
CATCGGTCTCGGCGGCCCGCACGGCTTCGAGCGCTGCGTGCAGGGTGTTGGCGATGTCCCGCGCTTCGTCCTTCAGCTTGAGGACGTCGCGTTCGCCCACCCCACCGGGGGCGAGCGTCCAAGCGGGACGCCGCTCCGTGCCCGGCACGCGCGGCGTGGGTGGCAGCACGCGCGCAACGCCGCGCAGTGCGCGCGAAGCCTCGCTCTGGATGAGTCCGGCGTGCACTTCTTCCGCGCGCAACTCCGGCCGGCCGATGCCAGCCTGCCCTTCCAACTCGTGCAAGGCATCGGCTAGGTGGCAGTTGCCGGCGTCCTGCAAGGTGCCAAGCCAAGCGTCGAGTTCCGCACGCGGGCCGAGCACTTCGTAATGAAGGAACGGAGAGACCATCAGCCGTTCGCCTCCGGCGGTGCGCACAACAAGTCCACGGCGGCGGCGATGGCGGCGCGCGCGGACTCCTCGGCGCGGTTGATCCAGGTGTTCACTTCAGCGCGCGCCCGGCTCACCCGATCGCGCGTGCTCGACTCGACATCCCGTAGTGCCTCGTGCTCCCCATCGAGCACCGCTTGACGAAGCGCTGCTTCGCCGTCTGTGCGCACGAGCTCAGCTTCAGCCCGAGCTGCGGCGAGCTGCGCGGCGGCGCTCTCCCGCGCGCTGGCCGTGCGCTCCCGCGCCCAGGCCTCCACGGGCAGGAAGGCGGGCAGGGCTGAGCGGCCGGCGACCGCCGGGGGTAGGCGAGGTGCGTCCATCGACGGGCAAGATAGAGCCCGGCTCCGACGCTCCCCGGGACGCCCAGCCGCCCTACTTGCGCTCGGCCAGCCAGGCCTTGATGGCGGCCACGGCGGCGAGGCGGCGGCCGTACACGGCCACGTCCACCCGCTCCAACAGGGCGCGCATGCCCGCGACGCGCTCAACCTCGGGCTCCTTGCCGTCGGTCAGTTCCTCGACCGCCCAGCCCACGGGCTCCTCGACGGCAGCCAGACGGGCGGCGATGAGTTCTTGGAGACTGGCGTGGGGCTTCTTCACGTGCCCCTCCACGCCGGCCAGCGCGCGCAGGGCCTTGTCGAACGCCCCCTCGTCGGTCGCCGCCTCGGCCTGGGCCAGCGCGTTGCGGACTTGCCCGAACACCTCGGTGGACAGCGCGGGCCCCAAGGTCTTCTGCAGCGCCTCAACTTGCTTGCGGATCTTCGCCGGGACGAACTGGTCCTCTTCGGTGATCCGTAGGGGCGCGCCGGTCGGCGGGACAAGCCAGGAGTTGGGGCACAGCTCAATGAACGGCACCGGCACGAGCGCCTCGTCGCGGCGGCTCTCGATGTCCACGGCCGCGTCGACGTGCTCGCGACACGTCATGCCGGGGTAGAGCGGGCAGCGCCGCACCGTCTTCCCGTCGTAGTCCGTCTCTTCGACGGGCTCGTGCCCGAGCTCGTTGTGCGCGACGAGCACGAGCAGTTGTTCTTGCGCGAAGGTGATGAAGCTCTTCTGGGTGAGTACCGACCGGTACTGCCGCGTGCAGCGGCCTCAGAAGTCCTTGTGCCGACTAACGAAGATTGGCAGGTTGCGGATGCGCGCTTCGAGGAGGGCGCCCTCGTACGTCACCTGGAACCGCAGGTGAGCGCCCTTGCTGACCTTCGACGCGTCCTTCGGACCGTCCGCCTCGTCGCCGGCGCGAGCCGGCAAGGTGAATGCCGCCGTGACGGCGAGGACGCACAAGCAACCGAGGACGGCCCGGACCGACGCGCGCGGACTGCGTAGCTGCATTACTTCTCCACGCTGGTCGCAGGTCTGGACGTCGTATCGGGGGCCAGGCGGGAGCGACTACTCGCCCGCCTTGGCCTCCTTGAGCCAGGTCTTGATGTCTTCGACGATCGGCAGGTAGCCGCGCTTCATGCGCGCGCCGACCTCCGTCTTGAGCTTGTTCGCGGCCTTCATCGCCTCGGCAGCATCGCCGGCCTTGATGGCCTCGAACTGCTCCACAGCCTTGGCGTTGACCGCATCGACGCGCGCGTCGACCTCGGCGTTCAGGCCGTCGGGCAGCTTCTTGGCGTCTTTCTCGACCTTCATGAGTTCCTTGAGCGCGTCCTTGAGGTTGCCCTCGCGCAGCGCGGTGTCGGAAGCCTCGAAGGACTCGAGGTACTTCGTGTAGGCCTTGTGACTGAGCACCTTGCCCGCAGCCTTTTGCATCTCCGTGACGAGATCTTCGATCTTGCCCGCCGACTGCTGGTCGGCACTCTCGATCGCCGAGACCTCGCCGGACGGGGTCACGAGCCACGAGTTCGGCATCATGTTGCCGGACTGGACTTTGGGCAGGCCCTCACCGGGGTTCATGCACTCACTGGGAATCGCCCGGTGCTGCTCGCACGTCAGGCCGTGGTAGAGCGGACAGCCGGGCTGCTTCTTGCCCTTGTCGTCCTCGTACTCCGTGGCATGGTTCTCTTCGTTGTGGCCCACCACGACGACGAGGTTCTCGTTCGCCCACTCGACGAAACCCTTGTTCTCAAGCACCGACCGGTGCTGGGCGACGCAGCCGCCTCACCCGTCCTTGTGGAAGGTGACAAAGATGAAGGCGTTGCGCGCCTTCGCCTCGGCCACGGCCGCGGCGTAGGTCGGGGCGTAGCGCAAGTGCGCGTCCTTGCCCTTCGCAAGCGCCGGGCTCGGAGCGTCAAGCGCGACCAAGAAGCCAGCCGCGATGAGCAAGCCAGCGACCACGAGGGAGAGGCGGGGACGGTTCATGCGGGGCCTCCTGCAGCCTCAGGGCCGCAGTGGGAGGGAAAGATGCACCTAGGACGCCCAGGATAGCGTCCCTGTTTCCTCCCCGCGCCCCCCTTCCCCGGGGCTCCCGCCCCGGGCTGAGCCCGGGG
>JAQBWE010000327.1 GCA_027625315.1 Planctomycetota bacterium | reverse complement strand
CCGCCCGGCGGCGCAGGACGGTCTCGGTTTCGGGCCCCCCGCCGAGCCGGTCGGCGAGCATGCGCAGCAGTTGGTCGCGCTCGAGCTCGCTCTGGACTTTGACCACGGAGGCGACGATCTCCTCCATGGCCTGGGCCCGCCCGCGGGGCGTATCGAGGTCATGGCGCCGGCCCGCAGCCGCGAGCTTGAACTCGAATAGTTCCAGCGAGGCGTCGAGCACGGCCTGGAAGGCCTCGGGGCCCTCCTCAATCAGGATCTCGTCGACGTCGCGGCCCTCCGGGAGCAACGCCACGCGCACCTCGAGCCCGTGCTGGAGCAACACGTCGAGGCTCTTCTCGGCTGCGGCGCGTCCGGCGTCGTCGCCGTCGTAGACCAGCACCACGCGCTCGGCCGCACGGGCGAGCAGCCGTGCCTGGCGCTCAGTGAACGCGGTGCCCATGCCCGCCACGGCGTTCTCGAAGCCGTGCATGTGGCACATGAGCACGTCGGTGTAGCCCTCCATGAGAAGGGACTCGCCGCGCCGTCGGATGGTGTCACGCGCGCGGTGCAGCGCGTAGAGCACATCGGACTTGCGAAACGCGATGGTCTCAGGACCGTTGATGTACTTGGCCTGCTCGTCGGGATCGAGTGTGCGGCCCGCAAACGTGCACAGCCGCGCGCGGCCATCGGCGATGGGGAACATCACCCGGTTGCGGTAGCGGTCATAGAAGCCGTCGGACTCACGGCGCGGCACGACGAGGCCGGCATCGTCGAGATCCTGCGGCGTCAGGCCCGCAGCGACGGCGGCCTCCAGGAGCCGATCCCAGGCCGCAGGGGCATACCCGAGGCCGAATTGCTGCTGCGCGGCCGTGTCGTAGCCTCGGCGTTCGAGATACGAACGCGCCTCGCGCCCCGCGTCCGAGGCCAGGGTGCTCGCGAAGAACTTGTGGGCGAAGGCCAGCGCGCGGCGGACGCGATCGAGACGTTCGTCTTCGGCGGGGTCGCTGCGGGGCTCATCGGGCAGCACGATGCCGCGCTCCTCAGCGAGCCGGCGGACCGCTTCTGGGAAGGCGAGGCCCTGGGTCTCCATCAGGAAGCCAAACACGTTGCCGCCCTTGCCACAGCCGAAGCACTTGTAGGTTTGGCGACCCGGATGCACGGTGAACGAGGGCGTCTTCTCGTCGTGGAACGGGCAGAGGCCCTTGTACGCCGCGCCCGCCTTCTTGAGGGGGACCGCCCGCTGCACGATGTCCACGATGTCGTGCGCATCGCGTACTTGATCGATGATGTGATCGGGGATCCGGGACACGCAAGACGCCTCTTGGCTGTGGGAGCGCACGGGATCCCGGGCGCGTACGCGCCACCGGGCTCCGCAGTGATGCTCCTCGGCCGAACCAGATTTCGGGGCCATCGAAGCGGGCGGACTCGGGCTCCCCTTGTTTCGGCTTCGGGCGTCCGGCCGAGCCGGCTCGCCGCTTGCCGATGCCCTCTGGGCTTCGGGACGGTCCTCTGATCGATGTATCACCTCCCACTATAGGGAGCCTCCCCCCCGCGTCCGCGTCGGGGCTGACCGAAGGCGGCTCGCCTACCTAACGGCCGGGTCGTCCCGGCGCAGGTGTCGCCAGAGTGCGAGGAAGTCCGCGGGCGCCACGGCTTCGGGCCGCACGGTCGGATCCAGCCCCTGCGCTTCCATGGCTGCCCGGGCGGCCTCCGCCCCGAGCCCGGCGACGGCGGCTCGCAGGGCGGCCGGCAGCATCTTGCGGCGCCGCGTGAAGACGGCCGTCACGAACGCCCCGAACGGCACGTGCTCTGCCACCTCCAGGGGCGAGGGCCGGTGTGGGACCAGTTCCAGCACCGCCGAGCGCACGCGCGGCCTGGGCCAGAACACCTGCGGGCCGAAGCGCCGCAGGATCCGGCCCTGGGCCTTGAGTCCCACGGCCACCGAGGGCGCGCCGTAGGTGCGGGATCCGAAGGGCGCCAGCATCTTGTCGGCGACTTCCTCCTGGATCATCACGACCAGCCGCGCCGGAGGATGCGGCAGCCCGAGTACCCCCAACACGATGGGCGTCGCGGCGTTGTAGGGCAGGTTGCTCACCAGGAGCACCGCGCCCGTAGCCGACGGCTCGAAGGCCGCGGCGAACCGCGGGGCGAGCACAGTCTTCGTCTCCAACACGTCGAGCGTCTCGAAGACGACCGATGCGGGCCAGTCCGCCAGGCTGCGGGCGACGCGCTGGATGCCCGGATCGATGTCAAAGGTCGTCACCCGGGCACCCGTCTCCGCGAGCGCGTGCGTCAGCAGCCCGGGCCCGGTCCCGACCTCTACGACCGTGTCGCCGGGGCGAACGTCTGCGTCGCGCACGATGGCGTCGACGGCCTGCACGTCGGTGAGGAAGTTCTGCCCGTGGCGCCGCTGCGGCTGGACCCCCACCGCCTCAAGGGCCGCGCGCAGATCCGTGGTCGTCCGGGGAAACGCGCGGCTCATCGCTCGCGCCGCAGAGCGGCGAGCTCACGTCGCCAAGCACTCACTTTGCGCCCGTGCTGCGCACCCGTGCGGCGTGCGAGTTGCGCCACGGCCTCGCCCCAAACGGCGGGATCGTTGGAGCGCACGGCGTCGAGCATCAGCGGGTCGGCCGTCGGGTCGTCCCAGAGGAACAGCGTGACCGCAGCGGCGAACCGCACCTCGCGCGCGGCGTCAAACCGCGCCATGTGGTGCAGGCGGGGACGGGCCGTCACCAGCCGTCCGTGCCGCACGCCGGCGACGGCGGCAAGTCGAACGCCCGCGTGGCCGTGGTGCAGTTGGCCGAGGATCACCTCGCCGTGGCCGGTGTCGACGAGGCCGCGTGCCGCGGTTGCCGCCACGCGTGGATCGCCGTCGGCGAGCAGGCGCTCGA
>JAQBWE010000043.1 GCA_027625315.1 Planctomycetota bacterium | reverse complement strand
AGCCTCGGTGGCCGCGCGCCGCAAACTCGCGTGCAGTCCCGGCAACTCAGCGCCGGTGAATCGGGGGGGCGCCGAGGCTTGCGTCACGAACAAGAGGCTAACCGCGGCCACCGACAGGCCCCGCCAGCTTCTCCCGCCGCGGCCAAACGGCGCCAGATGCCGCCAGCCTCGCCCCGGAGCGACGCGAGTATCTTCCCGCACATGCTCCGGAACCTACGTCGCGCTCTGCAGCAGGCCCTCCGCCACGGCCCGGCGTTCCGACCCCCGGTGCCGCCGACCGCCGAAGAGGCGCGCGATCTACACGCCCGGCTCCTCCGCTTCGAGCAAGACCAATGGATCCGCTTCAAGCAGGTGTTCCTGGATAACCGCAGCCTCCGGGTGCGAAGCGACGAGCGGGAACTATTCCAACTCTTGGAGGGGCTGCGGTTGGTTGAAGGCCTGGGAGCCTCCATCTACCGACCGTGCGTGCGCCTGTTCCCCTTCTACGGTCGCTTCATCGCCACGGATCTGTTGCGCCACGCGGCCCCTGATCAGGTGTTCAGCCTGATGTTTGAACAGGTGTACTTTGTCCGCAACTACGACGTCCGGGAGCACGACACGGTCCTAGAGCTCTGCGTCGGCTCAGGCGTCAACGCACTATTCGCAGCGCAGGCGGGCGCCACCGTCACGGGCGTGGACATCAACCCTCGTGCCCTCGCTTTCACGCGCTTCAACGCCGCCCTCGATCCCGCGGCTCCAACGATCCAGCTGCGAGAGGGGTCGCTGTTCGCGCCGCTCGATCCGCAGAGTCGGTTCGACACAATTCTCGTCAATCCACCATTCGAGCTCGTGCCTGAGGGCGCCACGTGGTTCCTGCACTCCCACGGCGGCGAGGACGGACTAGATGTGGTGCGAACCATGCTCCCTGATGTGCCTAGATTCCTGAAGCCGAACGGACGCTTCCAGATCATCACGTGGAGCCCAGCGTCGAAGGACGGTCCGCTCTTGGTGCCCCTGCTACGCGAGGCGCTGCCGACACATCAGCTGTCGGTGCACCGACTGGGTCGCGCGCCCCTTGAGGATCACATGCGACCCTTCCGGCGCCATCCCGCCTATCAGAACTGCCTAGGGCGATTGGCTGAACGCGGCATCGACGCCGTGGAGTTCCTCTACGTCCACACGGCCCCGTCCGCTACGCCGGGCGTGGTGACTCACGAACCGACCGCGGAAGTGCAGGCTTGCCACGCGATTGCGGACTCATGGGCCTAGTGGCCCCTGCAGGGCGCTAGGTCAGTCGCTCCGTCGCTCGACCACGAACACGACATCAACGCCCCACCCCGAAACCACCGGCTCCGGCCAGACCTCTCCCGGCGTGCCCAACTCCAAGATCACGTCGAGGATCGGTTGGGGGAAGTTCCGATCTCCCCAGCGCAGCCACTCCGTAGGCTCACCGGTCACGGGGTGTTTCGAGCGCAGCAGGCCCCCCTGCCGGCGCGACTCATCGTTGGACCATTTCTCAGCCAATCCAGCGAAGTCAGCACCCTTCCTCACTTCCTGAATGATCCAGCGCGCGGTCGCGATCGCCTTCTCCTGCGGGTGGCGATCGAACTCGTACCGCCGCGGCCACGCCCCAGCGTGGTGAATGTGAATGACTCGCGCGCGCGCACGGACACGGGCCGCTTGCTCCAGCTCCGCCCCGAGCGCACGCCCCTTCCCATCCTCGATGCGCCTCGCGAACCAGAATCCGCCGTGCCACTCCAAGAGCGGGGTCAACTCCCCCACCCTTGCCTGAAAGAGCGCGACATCACGGGCATCCGGGTCATTGCGCGCAGCGGGCAAGGGCACGGCACAGAGCCCATAGGCCCGAGCCCCAGGCGCGTTGCTCCACTCGCGCGCGAGCGCCCCAACGTCAGCCCCAGCGTGCGCCTGCGCGCAAAGCTGTCGGATCCGGTGCAGGGCTTCGTCGCGCGTTCGGGGAAACCGGTATCCAAGCCCCTCATGCTCCTTGGATTGGTAGCTCAGCCACACTTCCTGTCCAAAGTAGACACCCTCAAGAGGGCGCGGAACCCGCGCGGCGTCGACATCGATCGTGCTGACGGCACAGACTCCCGGTACGCGCAGGTCGGCGTGCACGTCCGCGTGCGATGCGCGCGTCGGCTCGTCCCCGCACCCAGGGAGCCAGGCCACGGCCAAGACACCAGCGGCGAGAATCCCGAGGCGAAGCATCCGGTCAGTCTAGTGCCTCTCGGTCGTGACGCGTCAAGCGCTTGTCAATTCGTCCGCCCGACCAGCAGCTCCGTCACGAGGCGCGCAAAGGCCGCAGGATCGGGAACCGGGGAGCCCTCAGCGACGAGGGCTTGGCCGTAGAGCAACTGGGCGGCGTCAGCCAAGCCTTCTGCGGTTGCCCTGCGCCCTTCGAGGTAAGCGACCACGGGGTGATCGGGGTTGAGCTCGAGGATGCGTTTCGAGGTCGGCATCTCGCTGCCGTGGATATCGCGCATGAGGCGCTCCATGGCCGCGCTGGCCCCACCCTCAGCGTTCACCAACACCGCCGCACTGTCCTTCAGCCGACTCGAGAAGCGAACTTCCGAGACGTGCGCGTCCAGCGCAGCCTGCAGCGCCGTCAGTAGATCCTCATGACCCTCGCACTTCGCCGCACGAGCTGCCTTCTCTTCCTCTGTACCTAGATCGACCTCGCCTTGGTCGGCGGCCTGGAGTGGCGTGCCCTCAAACTCCGACAGCCGTTGCAGCATCCACTCGTCGACGGAGTCCGTCATGAGCAGTACTTCGACGCCCTTCGCCCGGAACGCTTCGAGGTGCGGCGACGCCGCAGCAGTCGCACGGTCCATGCCTGCTAGCGTCCAGATGGCCTCCTGCCCCTCGACCATGCGCTCGACGTACTCGGGTAGCGTCGTCGTCTCAGGCCCGTTGGAGCGGGCGAACAGGCAGAGCCGACTGAGCCGATTGTCGTCATCGGCCCCTTGGTAGACGCCCTCCTTCAGCATGCGGCCGTGATGCTCGAAGAACACTCCGTAGGAGGCTCTGTCTTCCGCCAGCAGCTCCCCCAGAGCGCCGAGCACCTTGCTCACGAGGTGCTTCTGGATCCTGCGCGTGATTGGATTGGCCTGCAGCGTCTGGCGCGAGACGTTCAGCGGCAAGTCCGGACACTCGACGACGCCGCGAACAAAGCGCAGCCACGGCGGGAGCAAGTCCGAGCAGTCGGCCATGATCAGGACGCGTCGGACGTACAGCGCGATCTTCGAAGTCGGTGTCCCGGCCTCTAGGAAGTCCGGTCGCTTCCCCTTGGGGATGTAGAGCAGGGCCGTGAACTCAACCGGCACCTCTGCCTTCACATGCACGACCTTGGCGGGCGGCTCCATGTCATACGCAAGATGCCGGTAGAAGTCCGCGTGTTCCTCTGCCGTCACTTCCTTTGCCGGTCGCGACCAGAGCGGCTTGCGCGAGTTGAGCGTCTTGTAGCCCAGTGTGATCGGATGTTCGACGAAGTCTGAGTGCCGCTTGACGGTCGAACCCAACGTCCAGTCTTGGAGGAAATCAGGCTCACCATCGGCATCCTCGCCCACGGCAGCCGGCTTCATGTGCAGCGTGACGGTGGTTCCCACCTCGTCGCGCTCTGCCGCCTCGACCGTGTAGGTGCCATCCGCTCGCGAGCACCAGCGCCAGGCATTGTCCGCACCCGCACGCCGCGAGATCACCTCAACCTCGTCCGCCACCATGAAGGCGGAGTAGAACCCAACACCGAACTGGCCGATTAGGTCCGCCGCGTTCCCGGAGTCCTTGCTCTTCAGCTGCTCGAGAAATGCACGCGTGCCCGACCGAGCGATCGTGCCAAGATTCTCGACGAGATCCTCACGCGACATGCCGATGCCGTTGTCGGACACCGACAGAGTGCGGGCCTCCGCATCGACGGAGAGCACGATCCCAAGATCCGTGCCCTCAGGCAACACCGTCGCGTCCGTCAACGCCTCGATGCGCCGTTTGTCACACGCGTCGCTCGCGTTGGAAATCAACTCCCGGAGGAAGATGTCCTTCTCCGTGTACAGCGAGTGAATCATCAGCCGCATCAGGTCCTGGACCTCGGCCTCAAATCGGTGCGTCTGGGTGTCGGTCGTCATGGCATGTGTCCCTCGTTCGCGTGAGCCCCCCAGCGTACGGATGGGGCCTGCGACCGCGAGCCTAGGACCGGGCGTCGAGCCCGCCTAGGGCTTGATCAGGATCCGTGGACTCTGATCGGGTCCGTGCAGCAACGCCACGGCCTGCATCCACTGAGCCTCCCCTTGCTCATCGCGCTCGGCGGGCGCCTACTACCGGGGCAACCCACGACTGACGGAGTACGCCGATGCCGACCCAGCCGCAGAGCCTCACCCCCCCTGGCGCGGAGCCGTTCGTCGCCTCGACGTGGGAGCGCGAGATCGTGCCGTCCATCACCGAGTACATCCGGATTCCCTGCAAGTCCCCGCTCTTCGACGCGGACTGGGCCGCTCAGGGCCACATTGCTCGCGCTACGGAGCACATCGCCGCGTGGTGTCGCCAGCGTCCCATCCCCGGCCTCGTACTCGAGGTGATCGAGCTCCCCGGCCGGACGCCCGTCATCTTGATGGAGATCCCCGGAGACGCTCCCGGCACCGTGCTCCTCTACGGCCACCTCGACAAGCAGCCGGAGATGACGGGCTGGCGCGAGGGGCTCGGACCCTGGACGCCGGTTCGGGAGGGCGACCGACTCTACGGGCGCGGCGGTGCCGACGACGGCTACGCAGCCTACGCGTCGCTGACCGCCATCGAGGCACTCCAACGCCGCGGAGGTCGCCACGCCCGCTGCGTCGTTCTCATCGAAGCGTGCGAGGAGAGCGGCAGTTTCGATCTGCCGCACTACCTGGAGGCGCTCTCAGACCGCATCGGTACGCCGGAACTCGTAGTGTGCCTCGACTCAGGCTGTGGCGACTATGACCGCATGTGGCTCACGACGTCGCTGCGCGGGATCGTCGTGGGCACCCTACGCGTGAACATCTTGGAAGAGGGAGTTCACTCTGGCGATGCCAGCGGCATCGTGCCCTCCAGCTTCCGTATCGCGCGCCAACTCCTCGAGCGACTCGACGATCCCCGTACGGGCCGCGTCGTGCTCGAGGCGCTCCACACCGACGTGCCCAGTGCCCGCCACGAACAGGCCGCACACGCAGCCGCAGTTCTCGGCCGGGGCGTCCATGCCAAGTTCCCCTTCGTACCGGGAGCGGGTCCCGGAGAGCGCTCCACGACGGAGATGATCCTCGATCGCACGTGGCGTCCCAGCGTGTCCGTCACGGGCCAGGATGGTCTCCCAACGCTGCCGCTCGCTGGCAACGTCCTGCGGCCTGGTACGGCACTGAAACTCTCGCTACGCCTGCCGCCGACGGTTCCATCAGCTCCCGCCGCAGTGGCCATCAAGCACGCCCTTGAGCAGGACCCGCCCTACGGCGCGCAAGTAGAGTTCCGCCTCGACATGCCCGGCGACGGCTGGGAGGCCCCGCCGCTGGCGCCGTGGCTCGAGGAGGCTGTAGACGGCGCCTCGCGCCGACACTTCGGCGCGCCGCACGTGGCCATGGGCGAAGGCGGATCGATCCCCTTCATGGGGATGCTGGGCGCGCGTTTCCCCTCGGCGCAGTTCCTGATCACAGGCGTGCTCGGCCCGGGGAGCAATGCCCACGGCCCCAATGAGTTCCTGGACATCCCGACGGGCATTCGCCTGACGAGCTGTGTCGCTGACGTCCTCGCGGCCCACGCGGAGGCTTCCTTGAGCGGCGCGACCGGAGAGCGGGCGTAGCGGGCGCCAACGAGGGCGCTACTTGCGCTCAGCGATCCAGCGCTTGACGGACACATAGCGCCGCGACGCGTAGGCCCTGTTCACGATCTCTTGGTACTTCACATAGCCGCCCGCTGTGTCGCCGCGCTGGAATGCCTCTCGCGCTTGCTTATTTAGGTCATCCGCCACGGGATCGTGCACCGCGCGCAAGGCGAGGAACAGCTGCATCAACTCAGCCGCGCACGTCGCGTGCTCAAACTGAGCGCGGAACACCAGGAACTCGTCGATCCAGGTGCCATCCACGTTGGCCCGCACGATCGGAAGCCAGCGGGCGACACCGGCCTGGGCCGCCTCCTCCGACGCCGCCCCCGCTTGCCGAACCTGCGCCTCCTTCGCGCCGAGCCTGCGTGCACGCGTGAGGAGCGCCAGCGCCTCGCGGTGCTCGCCGGCACCTTGGGCCGCCACGGCGGATTCGAGTAGCGCCTCCACATCGTCAGACCCCAAGACACGCGAACGTCTGGATGCCCAGCGCGAAGCCATCGTTGCCTGGGAGGGGTTCTGCCGCGACCTCGGCGAGAAGCCCGCCAACGTCGCGCTCGCCTGGCTGCTCGCCCAGGATGTCGTTACCGCGCCCATCATCGGCCCGCGGACCATGGACCAACTGGACATCGCGCTTCGAGCGCTGGATATCGCTCTCTCCCGGGATGCTCTGGATCGGCTGGAGGGCATCTTCCCCGGGCCTGGGGGCCAGGCACCGGAGGCTTACGCTTGGTAGCCGCCGCCCGCCTTGGATGGGCGTCGGAGCGTTGGTAGCGTGGTACCGCCGTGCGTCTCACCCTCGCCCTCATGCTCCTCGCCGCCGCCTTCTGTTTGGCCTCTGCGCCGACGGCGGGCAGCGAGGAAGATCCCCTGGCTGAGGCGCAGAGTCTCGTCGAACTCGGCAAGTTGCTGACGGAGACCGGGTCCGACTCAGGCGATCCCGACCGGATCCGCCAAGGCGTAGACAAGTTCCGGGCAGCCAAGAAGCAGTTCGAGACCATGCTGGCCGAACCCGGGCGTTCCGCCGCGGAACAGAATCGCCTGCGTGCCTACATCGTCGACGTCGAGTCCCGGATCGAGTGGTACGACGACGCCCTCCTCCGCCAGGCCCGCGAAGAGGGCAAGGCTGCCCCCCCGACGGACGTGCGGGTACCGCCGCTGAACCCCGGGGAGCCCCTCGGCACGTGGTGCCGCCGGGTGCTGAGCCTGTACCGAGAAACAGACGAACCCGCGGGCCGCGCCGCGCTCGCCCGCGGGCTGGCGGCCGAGGGCGGCGTTATCGCGCTCCCGGGGCTATTCGACTTGTTCACCGATGAGAGCATGGCGCTGCCGCGCGAGGCCGTCCATGAGGCCCTTGCGAGCGTCGGCACGTACCGCGTGTCACGCAAGATGGCCGGCTACGCGAAGCGCTCGACGGAGGAGCACTGGGCCAATGCACTGGACGTCATCTACCGCGCCCTCGAGCGACCGGAACGCGAGGAGCCGGAGCGCCCCTGGCTGCGCGCCATTCGCGAGTTTCATGAACTGAAGGTTCGCACGCTCTCCCTCGGCATGCTTGAGCGGCTCGACGCCATGGACCCTGAGGGCATCGCGGCCTTGGGCGAGATCGTGTACGTCGAGGACTTCGGCTACCACACGCACGTGATCGAGTTGCTGTCTCGCAAGCGCGACGGGCGTGCGGTCCCACCGCTCGTGCATCTCATGAACCGTTTCAAGTTCGATGAGGGCGCAAAGGTTCCCGCACACGAGGCGCTGGTCAAGATCGGCTGGTACGCCGTACCTGAGCTCATCGACCGCCTCGACGACAAAGCCGCGGGCATCTGGATCTCGTACACGCTGCGCAAGATCTCCGGCCAGACGATGGGCACCGACAAGCGCAAGTGGCACGACTGGTGGAAGGGCGAGAGTGTGCGCCATCCTGAGCTGTTCGAGAACCCGGACGAGCGACCCGGCGAAAGCAAGCCGCCCGTCGTAACGGGCAAGTAGTCCGCCGCGCAGTGAGTGCCCTGGATACCGTGCTGCGGGATCGCTTCGGCTTCTCGGCCCTGCGACCCCTCCAAGCGGCCATCGTTCAGCGAGTCATGGAGGGTGGCGACGCGCTCGTCGTGATGCCCACGGGCAGCGGCAAGAGCCTGTGCTTTCAGCTGCCGGCCCTCGCACTGCCGGGGGAAGGCACGACGCTCGTGTTCAGCCCGCTAATCGCGCTGATGGAAGACCAAGTTGCCGCCCTGCGCGCGAAAGGCATCCGCGCCCAGTACGTCAACAGCACACTGCGCAAGGCCGAGCGGGAGCGACGCCAGGCGCGCATCGCCGAGGGCGCGTACGACCTGATCTACGCCACGCCGGAGCGCATGCTCAAGCCCGAGTTCGTCGCCGCGCTGGCAGCCCGGCCGGGAGGGTTGGAGTCGGCGGTGAAACTCCTCGCCGTCGACGAGGCGCACTGCGTAACGAAGTGGGGCCACGATCTACGCCCGGCCTATCGCCACGTGGGGCGCTTTCGTGACCTGCTCGGCCGCCCGCCCACCATCGCGCTGACTGCCACCGCCACCCGTCGAGTGCGAGCGGACATCCTGACGGTTCTCGGGCGCGACGACCGATCGATGCCGCTGTTCTCCGCACCGCTGGATCGGCCCAACCTGGACCTGCAGGCCCGCACGGTTTTCGGCGAGAGCGAGAAGGTGGCGCTGCTTCGCGACGTGGCCTGCGAACTCCCAGGTACCGGCATCGTCTACTTCGCGCTGATCAAGGACATGGACCGGATGGCGACCGACATTCGCCGGGCACTCCCTGAGCGCACCGTCGTGCAGTACCACGGCAAGCTCGCGCCTGAAGAGAAGAAGGCCATCTACCGGCAGTTCGTCGCGGCCACACCCGATGACGGCCTGCTCCTGCTCGCGACCAACGCCTTCGGGATGGGCGTGGATAAGCCCGACATCCGCTTCATCGTGCACGCCCAGGCTCCCGGCAGCGTGGAGGCCTACTACCAGGAGGTCGGCCGGGCCGGGCGCGACGGGCTGCCTGCCCGTTGTCTGCTGCTCTACGACCAGGATGACCTCGCGATCCAGCAGACGTTCGTCGAGTGGCAGAACCCACCCACGCGCCTGCTGGTGCGCTCGATACAGACGATCGACGCGACCCCGCACGCCGACTTCGACGTGGAAGAGCTCGCCACCGACATCCACGGCCGCCCGCGGCACGATCCGCGGCTCGAGTACGTACTGCTCGCCCTTGAATATCTCGGCATGCTGGAGCGGACGCCGGTCGAAGGACGCTTCCGACGCACGGGCATGTCCCTCGACCCAAGCGCACTCGAGCCTGAGGAAGCCGACGCCAAGAAGCAGCGCGACCTGCTGCGCCTCCTCGAAGTCGTCAAGCTCGCAAAGAGCGAAGACGTCAGGTCCTTCGTCTTGGCGTACTTCGAAGCGTGACGCCCGGGCCGCGCGAGTTTCGTTCTGGGCCCCGCCGAGTCCGGCGCTAGGCTCTGCTTCGAAGTGCCTCGTCGCGAGGGCGGCGAGCGCGAAGCGAAGCGCGTCGACGCCGACTCTCGGTGCCGCCGCAGAGGTGCTTGCGATCCAGAGCCTTGTGATTCGTGCGAGGAGCGACGCGGACGGCGATGAGCGCCATGTACGAAGAACTCGACCGGCAGGACACCCCCATCGGCGAGATCGTTCTCCGTCGACGCCGCGTTCCCGGGCTCGAAGAGGGCCCGATCTACGAGATCAAGATCGACGACGACTTGCTGATGTCGAGCCTCATCAACGAGTCCGAGCAAGCCCTGGCCCACGAGGCGATCAAGGCCATCGGCGACGGCATCTACGATGTGCTCGTGGGCGGGCTCGGACTCGGGTACACGGCGTGGGCCGCGCTGGGCTACGAGCGGGTGCGTTCCGTCACTGTGATCGAGCTGCTGGAGCCCATCATCGCGTGGCACGAGCAAGGCCTTGTGCCGCTCGGCCAAGAGTTGCACGATCATCCCCGCTGTCGATTCTTGCGCGGCGACTTCTTCGTGCTCGTCACCGATCCCTCGCTGCGCGACGTGCTGCATCCTGCGGGGGGCTACGGCGCCATCTTGGTCGACATCGACCACGCTCCGGACGCGCTGCTGCACGCCACGCACGCTGGCTTCTACGCCCCCCGGGCGCTCGCCCGGACGGCGGACCTACTGCAGCCTGGTGGCGTGCTCGCGATCTGGTCCGCGGGCAAGCCTCAGGAGGCGTTCACGACGCAGCTGCGCCGCGTCTTCCCGCAGGTCGAACTCCACGAGGTGGAGGTCTACAACCCGCTGGCTGACGCCGACCAAGTTGACACGCTCTACGTGGCCAAGAAGGCCGGCACGATCCCCGTGGACCCTCCGCGCCGAGCCCAGCAGCCGCCCTCGCCACGACCCACTCGCCGCTAGCGCCCGCGGAGCGGCTCCTCCTCGAGCAACTCCTCCTCCAACTCCTCCTCCAGCTCATCACCCACAGACTCGTCGTTGGAGAAGCCCACGTAGCCCGGCATCCGGCGCGGCGGCGGACGCGACCCGAACGCCTGATCCACCGCCGGCTTGTCTCGAATGGTCAGACGCGCGGGCGGCGTCGCCCGCGCAATCTCCATGCGCTCGGCGAGCGGCGGTGCTTGCGTCTCCGTCGAACGGCTGCGCCCAACGAACAGGAGTCCATAGCAATCCGCCCGCAGTGCCGCGTCGAGTAGCGCAACCACATCCTGCCAGGCCACGTCGAGATCCACGGACACGTCGAGGACAGCGAGCGACTCCGGCAGCGGCCGCTGGCGTCGCAACGCGTCGATCCACGCCCCACGGCCGTGCAGCCCCTCCGCACCATCGCCAAGGCGCGCGTGCACGCGAACACCGGGCAGCGGCGCGTTCTCACAACTCAGCCCCGAGTCGCGAGGAAGGAAGACGGCGATCGCTCCGGGCGCGCCGTCAAAACCATCGACGGCCACGAACACGCGATAGAGCCAGTCACGCGCGCAAGCGATCAGCAGGTCGTGCACGACATCCCAGGGCACATACCGGTCGAGTCGCAGTAGCACGTCGGCGTTGGGCAGGATACCCCAAAGGAACGGTCCCGCGGGACGCGGTAGCGGATCCCGAGCTGGCACGACGGGGGGCTCCTTCGGCACGGGCTGCTCGAGTACATCCTCGACTTCTTCGACCTCTTCCTCGCCGATCTCAGACGCGGACTCGGACACTCGCGCCCCGGCGGCGGCGAGGATGAGTGGGCGTATGTCCCCAATCGTCGTCTCAGTCGTCCCAACAAACACACGCGCGTCGCTCGTGATGGTGATGTCCACGCGCCCGGCGCGAGGCGGCATCGCCCCCACCACGGTCGCCGTCGGCAGCTCCACCGGACCCGGCAGCGGCACGGCCGGATCGCCACATGCGCTTAGCAGGCATGCCGCCAGCGCCAACACAATCACCCGCGCCTCGTAGCGGCCGCTCACGTCGACCGCTAGCGCAGGTTCGAGAGGTAGTCGCGGATCATCTGCGCGAAAGGCAACTCGCCCGCCTCCTCAAGCAGCTTCTCAAGCTTGGCGACGGCTCGCTCGGTCAGCACGTCGCTGCGCTTGTCTTCTTTCACCTTCTCGTAGGCGCCCACGATCTTGCGGTAGTCCTTCTCGATCTTCACGGCCGCGGCAAGTTCCTTGGACTCTTCCATCGCGACCAGCTGCGCGTCGACCTCCGCTGCATAGGACGTGCCCTTGACAGTCTTCTGCAGGTCCTTCAAGGCCCCGAGCACCTCCGAAGGCTGCGAGGCCTCGAACCCGAGTGCCGCGGCCAGTTCGCGATCACGCCAGCGCACGACGCCTGCGCGCAAGCGCTCGAGCTCGTCCTTCGCGGCCCCCTCGGCACCGGCCTCCAGAGCTGCGTCCAGGCGCTTGAGGGAAGCCCCGAGGCCTTTGCCCGACGCAATCCGCTGCGCGAGGTCCTTCTGGGTCGTGAACGGATCGCTCCCGAGCCAGATGGCCGGAGCGTCTTCGAGGAGCGCGTCGACCAGCTCGATCAGCTTGAGCCCGTCACCACCGTGGTAGCTCCCCGCCATGTGGTGATAGCGCAGCTTGCCGGTGTGATCGAAGATGATGTAGTACGGGACGTAGCCGTTTCCGGGCACGTCAGGATGACGACCATTCTTGGTGATCGTCATGTTGGGCGACGAGTCGGAGAACCCGTTTGCGCGCACGTAGGAAATGACCTCTTTCTGGGAGGACGTGTCCTGGCAGTGCGAGGCGACGAGATGAAACGGCTTGCCTTCGAGGCGTCTGGCCAGACCGACCAGGTGCGGCGTGATTTGCCGACAGCCGACTCACGACCCCCAGATCTCGAAGAGGACGACCTTGCCGACCAGGTCCTCCTTCTCGAGCTTGGCGCCGTACCAGTAGTCACCCAGACCAACCTGGGCCAAGGTGCTCTGGCTCGTATCCCCCGGTCCCTGACCCTCATCGGCGGCCGCGCCGCATCCGAGAGCCAGAACCAGAGCGAACCCGACGACGAGTGCTCGTGTCATGGTGTCCTCCGAACGCGGCGGATGCCGCGCCCAGCCATGCTACCGCGAACGCTTCGGCAACCGCGGCGCCTTGAGATTCGGACGCGGCTGCATGTTCGGAATCTTCGGCTTCTCGCGCCGGATGATCTTCTCGATCTCGGCTAGCCCCCGGTCCAGCTGCGGATCCCGGCCCGCCGCCCAGTCCTGGGGCGCGATGTCGACCTCGATGTCGGGATCCGTGCCGTAGTTCTCAACGCCCCAGCCCGTGTCCACGAACCAGTGCGCGAACTCCGGTTGGGTCGTGACTGTCCCGTCCGCCAGCGCGTGCCGTGGCCAGATACCCACGACGCCCCCCCAAGTGCGCTTGCCGATCAAGGGACCAAGGCCGTAGAGCTTCCAGCCGTGGCTGAAGATGTCGCCGTCGGATCCTGCGAACTCATTCGTGAGACACACGAGCGGCCCCATCGGCGCGTCGCTCGGGTAGGAATCCACGCCCATCCAGCGCGACGATCCGTAGGCGATGCGCTTGCGCCGCAATTTCTCCAGTAGCAGCTGCGACACGTGTCCGCCGCCGTTGTAGCGGACGTCCACGATCAAACCCTCGCGGTTGACCTCACGCGGGAAGTAGCGGTGAAACTCACTGAAGCCGAGCGGGCCCATGTTGGGGATGTGGACGTAGCCCACGCGCCCGCGCGTCGCCTTGTGCACGCGCTCGCGATTCCCCTCGACCCAGTCGCGGTAGCGCAGCGCCTGGTCGGTCGCGAGTGTGCGCACGCTCAACCGCCGCACTCGTGTGCCGCGCCGAACCGTCAACTGCACGGCGCGCCGGGCCTGATTCACGAGACACATCGCCGGCGAGACCTTGGCAGAGAGCGCTTGGCCATTCACCTCGACGAGCTCGTCGCCCACCTTGATGCCCAAGCCGGGCCGCGCCAGAGGCGAGGACGCGGACTCAGTCCAAGAGTCGCCCTGCGGCACGCGCTCCACGATCCAGCGTTTGCGCCTCGCGGACCAGCCGATGTCCGCACCAAGCACGCCTTGGTACCAGGCGGGCGGCGGACTGTAGTCGCCCCCCATTTCGTAGCAGTGCGACGTACCCAGCTCGCCTTGCATCTCCCACATGAGGTCGGAGAACTCGCCCCGGGTCGCCACGCGATCCACGAGCGGCCGGTAGCGGGCGTGCACGTCATCCCAGTCCACCTGGGTCATGTCCTCGACCCAGAAGTGGTCACGCTGTAGGCGCCACGCCTCGTCAAACATCTGGCCCCACTCCAGCCCCGGATCGAGCTCCACGCGCAGGCGCTCAAGGTCGATCCAGCCACTCTCCCGCGACGCCTCGCCGCGCGAGCTGAAGTCCTTCGCCAACGTGGAACTGGGCACGACGCGCAGGCGCTGGCCCATCTGCAGCACCATGGCGGTTCCGCCCGGCCCCACGGCGACGTCGGACACGCCCTCTGACACCGTCTCCACCTTGCCGGTGTCGAGGATGCACGCCTGCAGTCGGCGCGTGCCGCTCTTCGCGTTACCCGCGTCGGGCGTCAGGAAGCCCCGCACGGGATCGGATAGCAGCAGCACGCGTCCGCGAGCTGCGAGCACACGCACGTAGCGCTGCTCAGGAACTGGGAAGCCGACCACGCGGTCACGAATGCCGTCCAGATGGACGGCCGTCTCATCGCCACCCTTCGCGCCCTTCTTCCCGGCGTCCTTCTTGCCCGCACCCTTGTCTCCGGCTGAGCCCACGGGCTTCGGCGCCCGAGCCGCGTCGTCAAAGGGTGAGGGCGTGTCGCGGTCCAGGGGGATAAGGCACGGCAGCACACCGCGCGGGAAACCAAGGTTGAACTGCTGCGTGTCGTAGACGGGATCGAAGACACGGTGCGAGAGGAAGTACAGGTACTTGCCCTCGGGATCAAAGGACGGCGAGAGGTCGATGAAGTCGGGCGTCGTGATCTCGTGCACCTTGCGTAGGCGCGTGTCGTAGAGGTGAATACTCGCCGCCTGGGAGGTCACGTACTTCGCGTACGCCAACCAACGGCCATCAGGCGACCAGCTGAGCCCCTGAATCCGGTGGTGCGGGCTTCGGTCTACGAGGGCGGACTTGCCCGTCTTGAGATCGACCAAGTGCACTTCTTGGCGGTGGTTCGCCACGGCGAGGCGATCGGCGCCCTTCGGCGCCACGAGCACGTCGAGCGCCCTACCGATGTCTACGCGAATGCGCTTCGCGCGGCCCGTGCCGTCGGCCTTCCAGAGGAGCAACTCCTCCTCGCCCCGGGCGTCGCTCAGCGTCACGAGCCGCTTGCCGTCTGGCAGCCAGCGCGTCAAGCGCCGGCGCTCAGACGACATGGTGCCGTGCCGGGCCACAGCACCCTCCCAGAGGGCCAGCGTGTAGGCGCCACCGCGCACGTTCAGCGCGAGACTGTGCGCCTGCGGGTGCAGATCGGCGTCTTCCAGATGCCGCGCCGCCGACGAGAAGCGCCGCGCCCGCCCCCGGCGATCGCTCTGCAGCGTAACGGGCACGAGCCGCGCCTCGTCGGTCTGCGGGTCGTACAGATAGAGATCAGCGCCTGCGTGATACACGATGCGACGCCCGTCACTGCTCGCATAGCGCGCGTAGTGTGAGTCGTGGTCGGTGTGACGACGCAGCCCGCGGCCGGTGGGCGTGCACGAGTACAGGTTCCCGTGGCCCTCGTGATCGGAGATGAAGTAGATTCGCCCGGCGATCCACATTGGCGCGCCCAGGTTGCCCGGCAAGTCGATCAACGATTTGAATGCCCCCGTGCCCTGCGCGTCGATCCACAGGCGTCCAGCGGTTCCCCCGCGGTAGCGCTTCCAGCGAGCCGGATCCCCGGTGTTGATGCCGAGCACCACACCCTTGCCGCGCGGCTGACGTGCGATGGCACGTGCCGGCCCCACCGCTAGCTCCACGGGATGACCGCCGGGGGCGACCTCGTAGAGTGCCATGTGCGCGAGGAACGGCCGCGCCGCGCTACTCCGCACGACAATCCGTTTGCCGTCCGCGCTCCACGCCACGGGCTGAGTTGCCAACACGCCGAGATGCGTCACGCGCGTGGAGGTGCCGCCCACGGCCGGCATGACGTAGACTTCTTGCGGGCCTTCGTCGCGCGCGGCGTACGCCACCTGCCGCCCGTCGGGCGAGAGAAAGGGGAACGAGGCCGCCCCGGGCGCGGTCGTGAGCCGCCGAGCCACCCCACCTGTGGCCGCCACGGTGAACAGGGCGTCTTCAGCCACGAAAACGATGGTGTCCGCGTGAATCGTGGGAAATCGGATGTAGCCCGTGGTTGCGCCCATGCGCCCCTCCCGGGCCGGCCGTTGCCGCGCAGGCGGCCCCCAGGGCGGGCCCAAGCCCCGAGGAGGGCGGACTGTAGCCCGACACGCGGCCCCCGTCGCCCGGGCGGCCGGGGTTCCCATGGCAGCCTCGGGGACGTACCTTGGGGATCGGAGGGCCCCATGCGTATCCATCCCCTAGCGACTCTGCTTGCCAGCGCCCTGTTCCTCGCCGCGACACTGACGCTCGCAGGCTGCGGAAAGGAGGAAGCAAAGGCCGCCCGAGCCAAGAAGCTCGCGGACCTCCAGGCGGAACTGAAGGCCCACAGGGCGAAACACGGGACCATGGCACCCGCTTGGCTGGAGGCGCGCAATCAGGTGATTCCCGCCCGGCAGGCCTACTTGCGGGCCAAGGGCAGCCCTGATGAGGAGTCGGCCAAGGCGGTTTTCGACGCGGCCAATGCCGCGGCGACCCAGGCCGCCGACGAAGAGAGCGCCTGGGCACTGCGCAAGACTGAGCTGGAAGACGCGATCATGGCTGCCGGGGGCTAGCCGCTGGGCCTTTTCCTAAGCCCTTGCCCCGCCTATCTTTCTGACGCTTGGCCCATTCTTTTGTGAATTTGAGAAATGCTCGCCACTCCCGGCCGCTCGCACACATGACGGGACCGAGTGCCCGCCCCAGCCGGGGCAGGCCTACGGATGGCACCCGAAAGAAAACGTCTGGAGGAGACTCATGAAGAACCTGCTGAAACGCGTACCCATCACGGTCGCGGCCGCGTGCGCCCTGGCGCTCGCCGGCTGCGGCGATTCGCCGTCGGGCGGAGGGGGCAACACCGCCGGCACGCAGCCGGTATCGCGCGGCAACACCGCGCAGGTGACATTCCGAACGGACCCGGCTGGTGCCGAGGTCTGGATCGATGGCACGAGCAAGGGCCGCACGCCCCTCGTCGCTGCGGTCGATGCGGGCTCGCACGCGATCGAGTTCAAGGCGACCGGCTTCGAGCCGATCTCTGAGACGCTCGCCGTCGAGGCCGGCAAGAACATCACGGTGAAGACCGGAATGACGGTCACCGGCGACGACGAGGCGCGCGTCAAGACGCTCCTCGCTGCGCTGGGCATCCCTGAGCACGACAACCTCGAGGGCAAGGTGCATCGCGCCGCGATGAAGAACGGCGTAATGCTGTACTGGCCTCAGGCTGACGTGCGCAAGGAAGGCCTCGCCACCTGGCGCCTAGAGATTGGCTCGGACTACGAGGACGACGGCTTCCTCGTGTTCAAGAAGGGCAAGGACACCTTGCACCGCGAGCCGTTCCTGGCGCAGTCCATGGTCACGGAGGGTGCACTGCCCGCCACGGTCATCGAGGCGCTCAAGCGTGGCGCCACAATCACCTGGGGCGTTGAGTTCGAAGACAAGCGCAAGAAGGACGTGCTCGCTTCGTTCAAGGTCGTCGACGGCAAGCCGCTGGATCGCAAGCTCGACAAGTTGATGGATCGCTCGGTGTTCCGTCGGGCCGATGATCTCGAGCGCGAGCTGGCGAAGATCGAACTGAAGCGCAACTACCGCTTCTACACCGAGGCCCTGACCGACGCGATGAGCGTGCTCAACACCTGGCCTGAGACGCAGCTGGCCGACAAGGTGATCGTCGACTCCCTGCAGCGCTTGGACCTCAAGGAGTCCATGCTGTACGTCGCGATCATGAGTCGGGTTGGCAGCTCCGGCCGTGAGGGTGCGAAGGCCAAAGCCGCCGCAGGCGGCGCGAAGGGTGCAGCCTCCGGACTCGGCGACGTGTCCACGCGCCTGCCGGAGTCCCTCGTGGCTCCCAAGGTGCACAAGCCGGAAGAGACCGCTTCGAAGGGCGGCATGAAGGCTGGCGGCCTGGGCGTGACCCCGACCGGCGGCAACGCGACGGAAGCACCGGGTACCACCGCGACGCCTGGCAGTGACGGCAGCAAGGGTGTGGGCGTGAGCCCCGCTGAGGCTGGCCGCATCGCTGAGGAGCAGCGGCGGGCGCACGTGCTCGGTCTCCAGCAGCAGCTGGCTGACGCTGAGGCGACGGCAGCCGAGAGCGCAGAGGCGGAGAGCCGCATGCGCGACGCCATCGGTGCCTTCGAGCAGGCCAAGGAGATTGCCAGTCAGATGGACCAGGCCGTCACCGACGCCGAGCAGGATGTACGCGATGCGGAGACTGCGGGTGATGCCGCGGCCATCGCAGCCGCCAAGGCCAAGCTCGACGACGCCATCGCCAAGGCTGCCAAGGCTCAGGAGCACCTGCGAGACACCGAACAGGCCAAGGACGACCTGGCCCAGACGGCTCGCAAGGTGATGCAGGAGAACGGCACCTCCGACGAGGCCAAGGCACGCATCGAGCAGCTCAAGCGTGAGATCGAGCAGGCCAAGTTGGCCGGCGAGAACGAGCCCACCAACCCGGATGGTCTCCCCCGCCCGGACCGTGTCGCTGAGGATCCGCTCGCCGAGCCCGGCGAGGAGGCCTACGGCGTGCGCGAGGAGGATGTTCTCCGTGAGCGCGTCCAGCAGGACGTGACCAACGCGGAGCAGCAGACTCGCAACGCCAAGGACTGGATCGACAACGCAACGCAGGCCCAGCAGACCGCCTCGTCGGCTTACGACGCGGCGAACGCGGCCCTGACAGCAGCGGAGGCAGCCGGTGACGCGGCGGCCATCGCAGCGGCTGAGGCCGCGCTCGGTCAGGCCCACCAGGATCTGCAGCGGGCCACCATGGAGCTCGAACGCGCGAACGGGACGTACCAGCGGGCCAGCGATGAGCTGGACCGCGCCAAGGGCGAACTGGATAAGTTCGACCAGGACGCGCCGGCTCGTGAAGCGGCCAAGAGCGACCCGGCGGCCAAGATCTCCAAGTAGGCGGCTCGCAGCGCGAGCCCGCACGCCCGAGGGTCACCTCGGGAGACGGATGCCATCCACCTAGGGGCGG
>JAQBWE010000326.1 GCA_027625315.1 Planctomycetota bacterium | reverse complement strand
ATACATCGGCCCGTTACTCAGGGTGAAGATCATCGCGCTCCTGCCCGAAGGGCAGGCCCTGACGGAGCCCGCGGCGATTCGAGCCTACCTGGACGGCGTCGGGCTGGACTCCGCCTGCCCTGCGGGCAGGGGCGCCTCCCGTTGCCCCGGCTTTTTCCGACCATCCTGAGTAGCGGGCGGCCTCTTGCCCGCGTATCGAAGGACCCCAGCCTCAGACGGAATCCTGCACTGAGCGACCCCGAGCCTGCGAGGGGGAGTCGAACGTGTCGAATACGCCGGCTGACAACGCCCTGCGACAGCCCAGTGGGGGAGGTCCGTCTTCCTGCGTCCCGGATCGCAGCATCACCGCTCGAAACACGCGATTCCCTGCCTGAACGACCCGCTGATCCCGCCCGATCGACAGGTGATACCCTGCCGACCAGGGCCCAGGTGCACCGCCAGACCGCCCCCGGGATCTTGCGCATGTGCCAAACACCCCGTTTATTCGTCCTATCCGCTCTCGGGAGCTCCCCGCTGATGTGCATGGCGATCGCAGCATGTGGTTCACGGCGGGCGATATCACCACCGACGCCGAGCTGTTCTACGTCCGGCACGATGGCGACCGTGCCTATGCCGCCGCCCGCAGGATGCGCGCCTTCGAGATGGGCGGGCTGTGCCATCACGCCCAAGTCTCGCCCACCCGCGCGCCGACGCGCCTTCAGGTGAACGCCGAGTTCGACCTGGCGCCCGATGAGGGTCGCGCACGCTACTGGTGTCGCTATCTGAACCCGATCCAGCTCTCGTTCGGGTTTGCCCCTGGATCGGTCGAGGTCACCGGTGGAATGAACGGGATTGACACGACCGCGGAACTGGACGGGCAGACACTGAACGTGAGTCTGAACGGCGTGGGGATGGTGACGGCGCGGGCGTAGGTCGGCGGCGGCAACAGCCGGCGGCGACAGACTGTGGCTGTGTACGCAGATAGTCCATCCAATACAACCAATGATCACCCAAGGAGGGTCAGGATGTCACTTTGGCAAACAAGGGTTGAGGGACTGCCCACTGAGCTTGCGGTCATCTATCGGTCCGAGGCGGGCGGTTGGCAATACAACCACCACCAGGGAATCGTGTGGTTTGACGGCCGGTTTTTCGCCAGTTGGTCGAGCGCGCAGGTGTATGAGGACAGCAGCAGCCAACTCGTGCGCTTCGCAACTTCCGAGGATGGCCGCACTTGGTCGCCGGACGCCATCCTGGCGCCCGACCACGATGGGCCCGATGGCCCCGGTTTCCAGTCCGCCTGCGGGTTCTGGCAGCGGGACGGCATCCTCTACGGCCTGGCGGGTTACTCGGCTGGCCTATACTCCAAGGAGGAAGACATAGACCGGGGCCACAAGCACGTCCTGTGGGAGGCCTACCGTTGGACCGGCCGCGATTGGGAGCAGGCCGGCACTCTGCAAAAGGACTTCTGGCCCAACTATGGGGACGGGGTCAGGCGGCTGCGCAGCGGCCGCTATCTCGTCGCGGGCCACGACCTGAAGATGAACCCGGTCGTGCTCGTGGGCGGACAGGGAGGTCTGGACGACTGGCATCGGGTGGCCCTGAACCTGCCGGCAGACGGTCGCCTCCTGATCGAGCCGAGTTGGTGGGAAGCGGACGACGGCATTATCCATATGCTGATCCGATCCCACTCCTACCAGCTCTATTACGCCACCAGCCCCGACGGCGGCCACTCGTGGACGACGCCGGTCCCTTCCGGCATCCCCGATGCCATTGCCAAGGTCGCCGTGGGCAAGCTCTCCGATGGTCGGGTCTACCTGGCCGGCAACTCCCGCCCGCCCCAGCCCGCGCCTGGATGGCCGGAGCAGAACGTGGGTGGCGCCGGGCCTGGCCTGGGAGGACACCCGGGGTTCCTGCCGCGCGACCCGCTGACGCTCTCGATCGCGGAAGACGGGCGCCACTTCAGCCGTACCTGGACGCTCCGCACCGGGCTGATACCGTACCGCTACCCGTCGTCGGTGCGCAACAACGGCTATGGCTACGGGTTCGGCTACCAGTATCCCAGCGCCATCGAGCACGACGGACGGCTCTACATCATCCATTGCGTAAGCCAAGGTTAGGATTCGAGAGTGCATTCGAGCTCTGGGCGCTGACGTAATCGCGCTTCAGGAAGTTGGGAGCCTCCGAGCATTAATGGAGTTGCGGGAATCTCTTCAGAACGAATCCGCAAAATTTCCGCATTGGGAGTTCGTATCCGGATACGACACGAATATTCACGTTGCCGTGCTGAGCAAGTTTCCAATCGCTGCTCGCCGTTCTCATACAAACGAGAGTTTTCTGCTATACGGTCGTCGATTTCGCGTAAGTAGAGGATTCGTTGAAATCGATATTCGGGTGAACCCTCGGTATTCGTTTACGCTCATTACGGCGCATTTAAAATCACGCCGTCCGGTGAGTGTCGCGGATCAAGCGGATTTGAGAGAGGAAGAGGCGCGGGTTCTCCGTGAAAAGATTGACAGGATCTTGAGCGCGGACGCGAATGCAAACCTGATTGTGCTCGGGGATCTCAACGACGTTAAGGATTCTCCCTCCACGAAACTTGTCATTGGACGAGGCAAACGCGGCCTCGTCGATACTCGTCCCGCCGAAAGAAACGGTGACCGCCAGCCGAATCCGGATCCGCGCTATGAACCGCGACGGATTACGTGGACTTATTTCTATGGAAAAGAGGATTCTTACAGCCGGATTGACTACATATTGATCAGCAAAGGAATGGCTCGCGAATGGGATGTGAGCGGAACGTATGTGCAGAGGATTCCAGATTGGGGCGTTGCATCGGATCATCGGCCCCTTGTTGCTCGATTCCGCGCATTGGAAAACTGAATTCCCCGGCGAATCGGCTCGGGTTTCCG
>JAQBWE010000325.1 GCA_027625315.1 Planctomycetota bacterium | reverse complement strand
GGGGTAGGGCCCCCGCGAGGACGACGACGGCAATCCCACGCCCCGCATCCACGAAGCCGTACGTGCTCGACACGGGAGGTGAGCGCCTACGCCAGCGCGGCGGCGATCTCGGCCGCCTGCACGTCGTCGACGACGCGCACGCCGTGCGAGCCAACCGGCAGCACGAACACGAAGTCCGTGCCGGCGATGCGCTTCTTGTCGAGCCCCAGCGCCGCCTCGAACGCGGGTCCCAGACCGCCGGCGGGGACGTCCACAGGCAATCCGAGCCCGAGCAGGTCGCGGCGCTGCTGATCGCGCTCCCCCGCTGTCATCAGCCCGCGGGCCAGCGCGATGCGCGCGGCCACGTCCATGCCGATCGCAACAGCCTCGCCATGACGCAGGCCTAGCGTGCGTTCGAGCGCGTGACCGACTGTGTGCCCGTAGTTGAGCACGCGCCGAACGCCGTGATCGCGCTCGTCCGCCTCCACCAGCCGCGCCTTGATCGCAATCGCGCGCTGGAGCACGTCGATCCAGGCCGCCGGGGTCGCCGGGGCGCCGGCGCGTAGCACCTCCAGGAGGCCCGCCTCGCCGATGCGGGCGGCCTTGTACACCTCGGCCAGGCCCGCCACGCGCTCGCCAACCTCGAGCGTGGCCAGCGTGGCCACGTCGGACAGCACGAGCGTCGGCGGATGAAAGGTCCCCAGCAGGTTCTTGCCGCGCTCGTGGTTCACCGCGGTCTTGCCCCCCACAGAGGCATCGGCCATGGCCACAACGGTCGTGGGGACGGCGATCCAGGGCAAGCCGCGGCGCACGGTAGCCGCCGCAAACCCGGCCACGTCGAGCGCGGCGCCGCCGCCGATGGCAATCACCGGCTCATCTCGGCGGAGCGGCAGCCACGCGTCCTGCAGCGTGCTGAGCACGGTCCTGGTCTTGGCCGCCTCGCCGCGCGGCAGGCGCACGGCGAGCACCTCGAGATCGGCCGGGGGACGCGGGAGGGGGTGGAGGCTCGCGACGTGCTCGTCGACGGCCAGACCACACGCCGCCGCCTCAGGAAAGCGCGAACGAACAGCGGCCCAGAGGTGGCGCAGCAAGTCGGCGCCGATGCGAATGTCGGTCGAACGCGCGCCGCCCTCGACGCGGTCCGTCCGAGGCTCCGGCCCGAGGATGCTACCCATCGCCATCCACCGACGGATCCGCCGTCGCGCCCTGATTCTTCGCCCGCGCACGGCGACGAAGCGCGATGCGGTGCTCCTCCATGCGGCGCTCCTGCTGACGGTCGCCACGAATGAGCACAAAGTAGAAGAACAACGCGAACACCACCATGCCCACGGCCACCCAGAACATGGCCGAACGGATCCGCTCCGCCGCGGCCTCCTCCGGATACGGCTCCGCGTGGAGGATGACGAACATGGGCATCGTCACCGGGCGCGCTCTGCCACTGCCGTCTTCGTCGCGGAACTTCGAGTCGTACGTGAAGTTCTTGACGAACACGCCGTAGACGTAGAGGTGCTCCGCGGGCTTGCCTTCGACGCCATCGAACGACGCCATGGGGAACGGCACGAAACTACGGAACGAAACCGTCTGGTAGTGGTCGGTCAGCATCGTCAGGAGCTCGAACTCCTCGACGCCCCAGGCGTTGCGCGGCACGCTGTCCCAGCCGAACTGCAGGACGCTGCCAACGACGCCCGCGAGGCGGTACACCCGGCCGCGTGAACCCTCGGTGAAGGGACGCGGGGCGTCTTCCTCCTCGCTCTGGACTTCCTTCTTCCACTTCGCGAAGCGCTCGGTCTCCCAGCGCTCCCACGGCAACTCGCCGGAGTCGAGCATCGCCTTGATCTGCGCGTGTCCCAGACGGCGCGCCCAGCGGATGGTCTCGAAGGCCGCGGCCTCTTGCCAGTTACGGGTGTGCCGCATGAAGCGGTCCTGCACGTCACCCCACAGGGCTTCGTCCAGTTCTGAAATGTCCGGATTGCGCTGGTCGGGCGGCACGACGATGCGCCAGTCCGTGGCGAACAGGGTCGGAGTGGGGACCGGCACGCGCTCGTCGGCGACGCTGCCCACGCGATCCTGAAAATAGACGCCGCGCACGAGCACCCAGTGATCCGGTGCAATGAGCTCGCCCCGGATCTGGGGCGGCTTGGTGTCAGTCGGCGGACCCTCGCCCGGGTCTGAGGCCAGGGCGTACTTCAGCGCCAGGAAGCGCGCGCCCTGAGGATCCTCGAGAACGACCGTCCACAGCCGCTCACTGCCGCTCGAGTCGAGTCGCGGTCGGTACTCTTCGCGCGCCAGCGCGACGACGCGCCCAAGCACCTCCACGACCCGTCCGCGCAGGGAGCTCCCCGCGGCATCGCTCGCGGGACCATTCGCCGCCGCGAGCTCAGCGGCCGTCGGCCGTGCGGCCACCCGGCCGAGATGCCCCGCGCGACGAACACTGCGAATCCGCTCGATCGCGGGTGTAGCCCAGCCGTCCGGCTCAGCGCCGCTGGCCCGCACGAGATCGTCGATCTCGACGGCGTTGAGCGTCGGCGCCTGGGCAACCGCGTCCTCAGGACCCCTGCCGTTCGGACCTGCGCTGTCAGGCGGGGCGTCCACGGCCGGCACGCCGTTCTCTGGCGGCGGGTCCGACGGCATGGAAGCCGAGCGCGCACCGGCGAAAATGGCGCAGCCAAGCAGCAACAAGCCCGCCACGTAGAGGGAGAGGCGCACGCGTTCCTGGGCGCCAAAGAAGCCCACCCGTTCCTTCTTCAGATCATCGAGCATGGGGAATCCCGGAGAACGGGGGACGGGACTGCTGAGGATACCACCCGTGCGAGCCGAGTCGGCCCCGCGTCAGCGACCGTCCGCCGCAGGCGGCACCTCGACAGGCGCTGACCAGGCCGGCGGGCCTGCCGGGGGCAGCGGCGCCTCCGGCGGCAGCCCTTCCG
>JAQBWE010000042.1 GCA_027625315.1 Planctomycetota bacterium | reverse complement strand
GACCGAGGAGGCGGTCCTTGGCAGCGACCTCGGCGAACAGTCGCACGAGCCCCTGGCAGCAGCGGCGCCCGATTCGCGCGCGCGCCCGGCGGTCGAGGGCCGAGCCGAAGGCGATCTCCAGGTTCGCGTGGGCGATGCGCCGCCGACCCGGGGAGAGCGTCCACCAGAGGGCCCCCGCCCCTTCGGCGCAGGCCATGAGCAACGGCAGCGGCAGCACGGCGGTGATCGCCTCGACAGCACGAACGCCGAACCAAATGAGCGGACGGGTGGGCACGGCCCGATGGTAGCGGCGTAGACTCCGGGCCATGCCCTCCACTCCGCCCGGCGACCCGCCCTCCGAAGACCGGCCGCCCGCAGACCGGCCGCCCCCGCCGAGCTCCCCGCTACCCGACTACAAGCGGCCGACGATGCCGTTTGAGCGCGAGGCCGACATCGGGCCCGGAGCGGCCGCTTGGAGCGCGATCGGCATCGAATTCGCCATCTACGTGGTCTTGTTCTTCCTTGGCGGCAAGTGGCTGGATGGCAAGTTCGGCTGGGAACCCTGGGGGACGTCGCTCGGCGGTCTCCTCGGTGCCTGCGTGGGCATGTACATGCTCATTCGGCGAGCCACCCGGCTCTCCCGCTAGTTCGGCGCCCGGCAACGGGTGCGCGGCTGGCGGCCATCCGTACAAGGCATGGGAACCCAGCGCGCGATCATGGGCCGCTACCTCAGTCTCGCGGTGCTCCTCGCCGTCGCCGTGACGGCGGTCCTGGCGTGGCCGTTCCACGCCTGGGCCGGTGACGAGGGACTGGCGGCGCTCGGTGTCGCCGCGGCCGTCTGCATCGTGGGCGCCCTGGTCGGCCATGGCATCGGCGGGCTCGTCGCCCGGGCGGGGCCGCCGGAGAATGCGCCCCAGGCGACCCAGCTCGCCATCACCGTGCGTCTGCTGCTGACGCTCGCGCTGAGCCTGCCCGTGTTCCTCGCGGCTCCGGTTCAAACGATGCCTTTTGGAGCGGCGCTCGTCGTCCACTATCTCGCGCAGATGGCCCTGGAAGTGTTCGTGTCCCTGCGCGCGCTGGGTCAGAATCCTGGCCCGCACGGGACGCCCGCGCGTCCGCCGCAGCCGAAGGCAACCCCTCCGACCGGGTTGCCCGAGGCGGAGGTCAGGGCCCCCCCCGCGGGAGCCACGTCGACACCTAGCAGGTCGACACCAAGCCCAACGACAGACACTACGTCGAACCAAACAAACCCCGCTGAGAGCGGTCCTGGAGCCAACGTCGCATGATCGAGGGTGCTGTCGCCATCGCCCAGACCGCCCTGGCTGCTCCGGCAGCGCTGGCGGGCCTGATCCTCGCCGGTGGGGATCCGCTGTCGCACGTTCTGCCGCACGCGCTCAGCAGCGATCCGAATAGCTTCTGGCACCACGTCACGAACCACATGCTCATGCTCGTGGTGTCCGCCGTCCTGCTGATGGTCTTTGTGCCCCTGGCGGCCCGCAAGACGGCCCTCGTGCCCACAGGCTTTCGCAACTTCGTGGAGGCCATCCTCCAGTACATCCGCGAAGAAGTAGCCCGTCCGGTCCTCGGCAAGGACACCGACACCTTCATCACGTTCCTCTGGACCATCTTCGCGCTCATCCTCACGGCGAACCTGCTGGGGATGATCCCGATCACCGAGATGAGCCAACTCGCCACCCAGAACTGGCACCTGCACCTGGGCGGCACGGCTACGGGCAACATCGGCATCACGGCTGGTTTCGCGATCTGCGCGTTCCTGCTTTTTCACCTCAGCGGCATCCGCAAGCTCGGCGCCGGGCACTACGCCAAGCACGCCCTGCTCGGCCACGGCCCGCTCTGGCTGGCCCCCCTGTTCATTCCGATCGAAATCATCGGCGCGCTGGTCAAGCCGTTTGCGCTGGCCATCCGCTTGTTTGCCAACATGACGGGCGGTCACATCGTGCTGGCGGTGATCCTCGGGTTCGCCGTCACGGGCATCCAGATGGCCATCACTGAGGGTGCCTACGGCATGCTCGGCGTGACGCTGGTCTCGGTCCTCGGCGCGGTGGCGATCAACCTGCTCGAGATCTTCGTGGCCTTCCTGCAGGCCTACATCTTCACGTTCCTGACCGCTCTCTTTCTCGGCGCGGCCATCCACCCGGAGCACTAGCTCTACGGCATGACCGCGTCGTTCGCGACTCTCCCTTGAACATAGGCGCCCAGGCGCCGCTTTCCGGAGGAACACCCGACATGGGCCTCTTCTCGACTCTCTCGACCATTCTCGCCGAGATCATGCTCGGCCCCCTCGCTGCCATCGGTGCCGGTATCGCCATTTACGGCGCTGGCACGGGCATTGGCGCCATCGGTGGGCGTGCTTGCGACGCCATCGGTCGCCAGCCCGAAGCCAAGGGCGCTATCCAGACCGCGATGATCATCTCGGCAGCTCTGATCGAGGGCGCGACGTTCTTCGCGCTCGTGATCTGCATGCAGGGCCTCGCCAAGTAGCACCTTCCGCCCCGCGGAGAGTCGAGCGGCCGCCGCGCGCCCTGAGCGCGGCGGCACGCAATCTCTCCACTCAACCAGCAGCCTGCACTCAACCAGGAGTCACGTCATGCGTCACCGGATCCTGCCGTCGCTGATCGTCTTCTGCCTACTGTGCGCTACGGCCGTCCCGGCCTTTGCGGCAGAGGAAGCGGAAGGCGGAGGCCTCGACCTGGGTGCCCAAGTCACCTTGGTCACGGTCCTCACGTCCATCGGCGTGTTCGTACTCCTGCTGATCGTGCTCTCCAAGACGGCGTGGAAGCCGATCCTCGCGGGCTTGAAGCAGCGCGAGGACGCCATCCGCAAGGCCCTCGACGATGCCGAGGCCGCGCACCAGAAGGCCAAGGCCTTGATCGCCGAGTACGAGGGGCGCATCGACACCGCTCGTCAAGAAGCGCAGGCGATCTTCGATGAGGCTCGCAAGGACGCGGAGGACATCCGCTCCCAGATCGAGGCTGATGCCCGCAGTCAGGCCGATGCCACGATCGCGCGTACCAAGCGTGAGATCGAGCAGTTGGGCGCCAAGGCGTGGGACCTCCTCGTCCGCGACGCCGCGGCGATCGCCACCGAAGCCGCTGGCCGAATCATCAGCAAGCAGCTCTCGCCCGAGGGCCACGCTGAGATCGTCGCGGGCGTTGTTGGCGAGTTCGCCGGCCGCCGTGGCGGGAGCGCCTAATGGCCCAAGCCCAGGCGACTACTGGCGGGCGCGTCTACGCCCGCGCCCTCGCCGAAGCCGTCGACGCGGAAGGCGGCAAGGCGCTGCTGCAGGACGTGGGCGGCGTGCTCGCGGCCCTGTGCCGCGCTTGGCAAGCCAACCGCACGCTGCGCAGCTACTTCCTCGCCACTGAGGTCTCCAGCGCAACGAAGCGCACCACGATGGGAACGCTGACCGCAGGCCGCTTCCCGAAGGTGCTGAGCAACTTCCTGAAACTGCTGCTCGAGCGGGGTCGTCTCGACCTGCTGCCCGAGATCGGCGCCGCGTACGAACTCATCCTCGATGAGCGACTCGGCCGCATCCCCGTCACCATCACCACGGCCGTCCCGGTTCCGGAAAGTGATTTCCGCGCCTGGACGGAGGCCATTCGCTCCACGGTCGGCGCCCTCGCCGTCGTCGACCACGTCGTCAAGCCCGAGATCCTGGCCGGCGCCATCATCCGCGTCGGCGACCGGGTCATCGACGGCTCGGCACGCCGCCGTCTCGCCGAACTGCAAAACCGCATCATCCAGAGAGGAGTGCAACACCATGCGCTTCAATCCTGAAGAGATCACCTCCGTCATCCGCGCTGAACTCGAGAAGTTCGAGTCCGAGGTCGACGTATCCGAAGTCGGGACCGTCCTGTCAGTCGGCGACGGCATCGCGCGCATCTACGGCCTTGAGAAGGCCTCAGCGGGCGAGATGCTCGAGTTCGAGAACGGCGTGCGCGCCCAGGTGTTCAACCTGGAAGCCGGCTCCATCGGTGCCGTCGTGCTCGGCGAAGACCGCGAACTGCACGAGGGCATGACGATCCGCCGCACTGGCAAGTTGCTGCAGGTGCCCGTCGGCAAGGGCCTGGCCGGCCGCGTCGTCGATGCGCTGGGCAACCCCATCGACGGCAAGGGTCCGATCGACGCCGAGACCACGCGTCCGGTCGAGATGATCGCGCCCGGCATCGCCGGCCGTCAGCCGGTGACCCAGCCGCTGCAGACCGGCATCAAGGCCATCGACGCGATGACGCCCATCGGTCGCGGCCAGCGCGAGCTGATCATCGGCGACCGCAAGACCGGCAAGACGGCGATCGCCGTCGACACGATCATCAACCAGAAGTCCGAGAACGTGCACTGCTTCTACGTGGCGATCGGCCAGAAGGACTCGACCGTCGCCGGCGTCGTCGAAGACCTGCGGCGCAACGGCGCGCTGGACTACACGACCGTCATCGTCGCCTCAGCGTCCGCGCCGGCGCCGCTGCAGTACATCGCCCCCTACTCGGGCTGCGCGATGGCCGAGCACCTCATGTACAACCACGGCGCGCACACGCTCGTCGTGTACGACGATCTGAGCAAGCAGGCCACCGCGTATCGCCAGCTCTCGTTGCTCCTGCGTCGCCCGCCGGGCCGCGAGGCGTACCCCGGCGACGTGTTCTATCTGCACAGCCGCCTGCTGGAGCGCGCCGTGAAGCTCTCGGACGAGCTTGGTGCCGGATCGCTGACGGCGCTGCCGATCATCGAGACGCAGGAGGGTGAGGTCTCGGCCTACATCCCGACCAACGTGATCTCGATCACCGACGGCCAGATCTACCTCCAGCCGGATCTGTTCCGCGCCAACATCCGCCCGGCCATCGACGTCGGCATCTCAGTGTCGCGCGTGGGCGGTGCGGCGCAGGTCAAGGCCATGAAGCACAAGAAGGTCGCCAACGGCCTGCGCCTCAACCTCGCGGCGTTCCGTGAGCTCGAGGCCTTCGCCCAGCTTGGTACGGACCTAGACGCTGGCACGCAGGCGCAGATCGACCGCGGTGTGCGCATGGTCGAGATCCTGAAGCAGCCCCAGTTCCAGCCGATGCACGTGATCGACCAGGTCACGAGCATCTTCGCGGCCGCCTCGGGCCACCTCGACAAGGTGCCCGTCGCGCGCGTTGCGGAGTACGAGAGCAAGCTGCTCGCCTACATGCGCGACAGCCACGCCCCGTTCCGCGACAAGCTGCTCTCGACCAAGGTGCTCGACGCCGAGGCCGAGACGGAGTTCAACCGTATCTGCGCTCAGTTCACCGAGGCGTTCCTCGCCGGCAAGGCACCCGATCCCCGGTAGTCCACGTCCAGCCCGCGTCCCGTCTTATTCACCCCGCCCCTAGCGAGCACGTCCCATGGCAAGTCCCCGCGCCATCTTGAAACGGACCAAGTCCGTCAAGAACATCGCCAAGATCACCAAGACGATGCAGATGATCGCGACGGCGAAGTTTAAGCGGGCGTTCGATCGCGCCGTGGCGGCGCGGCCGTACACGGACAAGCTCACGCGGCTGATCGGCAAGTTGGCGGAGGCGGCCGGGTCTGATTACCAGCATCCGTTGCTTGAGAAGCGCCCGCCCAAGCGCGCGGTGCTGCTGGCCATCTCCAGCAACCGTGGCCTCTGCGGCGGCTTCAACAGCAACGTGACCCGCGCAGCGCTCCTCGCGCACCGCGGGCTCATGGAGCGCGACCTGCACGTCGAGACGCTCGCCTTTGGCAAGCGCGTCGGCAACATGTTGCGCTTCAAGAAGATCAAGCCGGACCGGATCGCCACGCACATCGAGGACAAGCCGACGTTCGCCGATGTGGACGTCGTCGCGCTCGACCTGCTGGAGCGCTACGCGGCCGGCGAGATTGACGAAGTGCACGTCGCCTACACGAAGTTCGTCTCCACCGCCCGCCAGACGGCCGTCGTCGAGCGCATCCTGCCGCTCGAGACGCCCGCCGACGAGGCGCCGCGCACGGGCCCGCAGCAGAACTTCGTCTTCCATCCGAGCGCGGAGCAGATCCTGTCGGACCTGCTGCCCCGCTCGGTTCGCTTGCACCTGTTCCAGGCCTTCCTCGACAGCGCGGTAAGCGAACAGACGGCCCGCATGGTGGCTATGAAGAGCGCCACCGACAACGCCAACGACATGATCCGCGACCTGACCATGCTCTACAACCGGAGCCGTCAGACGCAGATCACCACAGAACTCAGCGAGATCATCGGAGGGTCTGCCGCGCTCGAGTAGGCCTCGAGCAACGCGCCCCCCCCGTCAGACAGCGAATAGGAGAGATCATGGCCTCCGTAGGCAAGATCACCCAAGTCATCGGATCCACGTTCGACGCGGAATTCCCCGAGGGCGACCTGCCCCAGATCTACAACGCCGTCGAGTGCTTCGTCGAGCGAACGGCCGGCTCGGAGCGACTCGTGGGCGAGGTCCAGCAGCACCTCGGCGGCGGTCAGGTTCGCTGCGTTGCCCTCGGCTCGACGGACGGCATGGTCCGCGGCCAGGACGCGCGCGACCTCGGCGGTCCGGTCACCGTACCCGTGGGCGATGAGACCCTGGGACGCGTGTTCAACCTGCTGGGCGAGCCGATCGACAACCGTGGTCCGGTGCACACCGAGGTGCGCCGCGGGATCCACCAGCCCGCCCCCGCCTTCGCGGACCTCGAGCCCAAGACCGAGATCTTCGAGACCGGCATCAAGGTCATCGACCTACTGACGCCCTACGTCCGTGGCGGCAAGACCGGCTTGTTCGGGGGCGCCGGCGTCGGCAAGACGGTCGTCATCCAAGAGCTGATTGCCCGTATCGCCCGCTTCCACGACGGCCTTTCGGTCTTCGCGGGTGTCGGCGAGCGCACGCGCGAAGGCAACGACCTCTGGCTGGAGATGCAGGAAGCCAAGATCGGCGGCACCGACAAGTCGGTGCTCGACCAGACGGTCATGGTCTTCGGTCAGATGAACGAGCCCCCGGGCGCACGTCTGCGCGTGGGCCTCTCGGCGCTCACGATCGCTGAGCACTTCCGCGACACGAAGGGCACCGACGTCCTTTTGTTCGTGGATAACGTGTTCCGTTTCACGCAGGCCGGCTCCGAGGTCTCGGCGCTGCTGGGCCGCATGCCCTCGGCGGTGGGCTATCAGCCCACGCTCGCGACCGAGATGGGCGCCATGCAGGAGCGCATCACCTCCACCAAGAACGGCGCCATCACGTCGATCCAGGCCATCTACGTGCCCGCGGACGACTTGACGGACCCCGCTCCCGCGACGGCCTTCTCGCACTTGGACTGCTTCACCGTGCTGGAGCGCAAGATCGCGGAAAAGGGCATCTACCCGGCCGTGGACCCGCTCGAGTCGCGGTCGCGCATTCTTGACCCGCAGTACGTGGGCGATGAGCACTACGCCGTCGCGCAGGAGGTCGTGCGGATCCTGCAGCGCTACAAGGAGTTGCAGGACATCATCGCGATTCTCGGTGTCGACGAGCTGAGCGAGGTCGACAAGTTGCTCGTGGAGCGCGCCCGCCGCCTGGAGCGCTTCCTGTCGCAGCCGTTCTTCGTGGCCGAGGTCTTCACGGGCACGCCGGGCATCAACGTCCCGCTCAAGGAGACGGTCCGCTCGTTCCGCGAGATCTGCGAAGGCAAGTGGGATCACCTGCCCGAGAGCGCGTTCATGTACGTCGGCACCGTCGAGGAAGCCGCCGCCAAGGCCGAGCAGATGGCTGCGAAGGCCTAAGGGGAGACTCCGATGTCCGACGCGAAGCGCATGCTGACGGTCTCCGTAGTCACGCCCGAGGGCGCGGCCTACGAAGGCGCCGCTGCCCACGTGGTCGCGCCGGCATTCGACGGCGAAATGGCCTTCTACCCGACGCACGCGCCGCTGGTGGGCGTGCTCGGCTTTGGCGAGTTGCGCGTGACGCGCCCCGACGGTGAGGTCGAGTACTTCTACTTGGCCGGCGGTGTCGTCCAGGTGGCCGACGACGAGGTGTCGATCCTCGCCGAGAGCGTCACCCCGGCGAGGAAGCTCGACGCCAACGTGGCACGCAAGGCGCTGGATGACGCGCTGGCTACGCCGGCCACCGGCGAGGTCGAGATTGAGGCGCGCCTCCGGCGCGCCGATGACGCGCGCGCACGCCTGCGTGTCGCGGCCCGCGCCGCGGAGCACGGCCATCTGACGGCCGACCAGATTCTCTCGCAGCCTGTGCAGTAGACGCCGCCAGCGTCGCGACCGGTCCACGCGCGAGCTGCGCCCAGACTACGCAGCGCCCCCCTAGAAGCGCACGGGCTCGTCCCGAAGCGCGTGCACGCGCTTGAGGTACGCCGTGCGCGGCACCTCCACGCAGCCAAACTGCGCCAAATGCGGCGTCAGGAACTGCACGTCGAGCAGTTGGAACCCGCGCCCGCGTAGGTGCTGCACGAGGTGCACAAGCGCCATCTTCGAGGCGTCCCGCACGCGGTGGAACATCGACTCGGCGGCGAAGCACGCGCCGAACGCCACGCCGTAGATCCCACCCACGAGCTGACCGGAGCGATACACCTCGAGACTGTGCGCGACGCCGAGTCGGTGGAGCGCCCCGTACGTGCGCTGCATGGCCCCATGGATCCAGGTGCCGTCGGGCCGGAGTTCGTCGCACGCAGCCATCACCTCGGCGAACGCCGTGTCCACGCGCACTTCGTCAGCGGAGGCGGCCAAGCTCCGGGCAAGTCGCCTGGGCACGTGGAACGCATCCAGAGGCAAGATCGCGCGCGGATCCGGCGACCACCACAGGACGGGCTCGTCGGCGTCATACCAGGGGAACAGACCATGCCGATACGCGTCGAGCACGAGCGCAGGCCTGAGGTCGCCCCCCGCCGCCACGAGGTCCTCGCCGGGCCGGAACCGAATGTCGGCGAACACGCTCGCCGGCCGCCGCGCGGCATCGCCGTCAGCGCGTGTCATGGGTGTGTCCGCGCGCTCATGAGCATCCGGCCATCGTAGGGCTTTCGTTGTGTCCTGAGGCGTCCAATCACGCAACGGAGCGGGCCTCTTCGGGGTTGCTCCGCGCCCCGGGCACACCTACGCTTTGCGGCTGGGACCAAGGTGCGGAGGCGAGATGCCTCCGCACCGACGGTGGGAGGATCTCAATCATGGATCGACAGACCCCGAAGTGCGCAGGGCTCGTCGCCCTCCTCGCGCTTGGGCTGACACTCGCGGGCTGCCAAAGCAGCGTAGCGCCGGCCACGCCAGCAGCGGGTGCTGCACCGGCCTACAACGCGTGGACCACGCCCCCCGCGCCCGGCACGATGTACGCCGCGGCCCCCGCGCAGGCGGCGGCACTCCAGCCGGCACCGCAGAGCATCCCCGCGCCGACCGCATACACCGCGCCGCGCCTCGAGCGCTATCCGAGCGCAGGCCTGCCGCCGCCGCCCCCGCCTCCGGACGGCAGCATGCCGGTCGCCGGCGCGCCCACCATGGGCAACTACTACTAGGCGCCCGTCGCGGCACCGTGTGATCCGTGCGCCGCCACGGCCCCCTCGGCCACGCGCGGCGTCTGGACGGTTCCCGAGCGCAGCTACAACGGTTGTGGCCTCCCCTGTGCCCAGGGCATCAGTCTGTGGCACATTCGCGGTGTGGTGGGCTTGGCAACGTTCGCGGGCACCGATTCCGCCGAGAACTGCGTGTACTACGGCGTCGACATCGGCCGCACCTTCTGCGGCTGCTGGGGCCTCGATCTCTACTACCGCTACAACAGCGGCCGCTTCGACCGTGAACCGGCGCCGGGGCAGGGCTTCAAGGACGGCGGCGAGTGGCATCACCTCGGTCTCAAGGCGACGTACGAGCAAGCGCTCGGCGGCGGCCCCGTGTACCTGTGGGGCGGTCTAGGCGGCGGCTACTTCTGGACCAACAACTACATCGCCAACGACGACGGCCCTGAGATCTTTGCTGAGGCTGGCGTAGGCTTCAACCTCGGTCGCAACTGGGCGATCCGGGCTGGCGTGAACGTGCATGGCATGGATACGACTGTGACCCGCAAGTTCCCGGCGGATGACGGCAAGAGCCGCTGGCTCTGGATCATCGCCCCGGTCGCGGAGCTCGAGTTCCGGTTCTAGGTGCGCCGCGGACGGGCGGAGTCGCGGCGACGCGACTCCCGATGTCCACGGGACGCAACGCGCGATGCGCGGCCTCGACAGGAAGAGGGCCACAACGACCAGGGTCGCAATCCGCGACACGAACGTAACTCTTTAAAAAACAAGACTTTAGATTTCAGGACGCGCCTGGTGCCTCGACGGGCACACGGGCAGGCCTGGGATGTGCCACATGGGGGCCGAACATAGCCTCCGGTCCGGAGCCCCAACAGGGCTCACCTTGGGAGACCCCTCCTATGACGATTCGAAACCTCTTAATCGCAAGCCTGGTCCTCTGCATCGCAGGCTGCGGATGCAACGACGACTCGACGCCCCCGGGCGGGGTTGCGCCGCAGGCCATCCCCGCCGTGCTGGGGATCAAGACGCAGCTGCCGCCGATTCCGGTGGTGCCGCCGCCGCCGCTCGTCGAGCCCATCAAGATCGACGTGGTCTTCGTCCTCGATGACGGCGACCAGATGATCAACTCCAACCTGGGCATCATCCCCGCCAACCCGGCGGACCGCCGCAAGCGCATGCAGGCTGCACAGGCGATCTTCCGCAACCTCCAGGCGAATGCGACGACTCGCTTCAACCAGGAGTGGCTCGCCCAGCACCCGGGCACGACGCCCCCGCCGCTGGACTTCGCGTTCGCGGTGACGCGCTACGAGGACTTCGGTGGGCCCTTCACCAGCGCATTCCGGCGCCAGGGCAACGTCGACGACCCGCTGAACAAGAACAACGACCAAGACGCGCGCCCGTTCATTCTGAACATGCCGATCCTGCGCGAGGCTCACCCGCAGTTCGCAACGCTGTTTGACAACGCGATGTCGCGTGAGGCGCCGGGCGACGGCAACCCGTTCGTGCTCGTCGGTCCGGAGCTCGTACGTGCGGTCGACCCGCAGTCGGGCATCGAAGCGCTGTGGCAGATCGCCGCCCCGACCCAGGGGAACGGCAACATCGGCGGTTTCGACGCTGACAAGAACGGCAACACGCAGGGTAGCGGCCAGCCCACGAGCCTCAATCCCGCCCGCAACCCGCAGACGTTGCCGGGAGCGAGCGGCGACGTGCCGGCCGTCCGCTACCTCGCCAACGGCGTGGATGGTGACGGCGAGCCGCTCTTCACCGTGGCTGACGAGACGGGCGCGGCCGTGACTGTGCCGAACCCGGCTGGCGGCACATTCCCCAGCCCCGCGTCGGGCAACATCGGCCAGGTCGGCTGGCGCCCCGATGCCGCGCGCTTCGCGATTCTCGCGTCGAGCATGGCGACGGTGGCCCCCACCGAGACCACGCCCCAGGGCACGCCGGAGTTCCCCGGCGTGCTGCCGCCGCCCGCCGACTCTGAGATGGTCACCAGTTCAGCTGGTGCCCCCGATGCGCCGCGCGAGGCGCGCTCGGTTCTACTCGGCTCGTTCGACGGCGGCCCGCTTGTGCTGCAGGGCGGCACGCCCATCACGAAGCGCCGCACCGGCGTGCCCGACGACAACGAGATTGCTCCCACCGGCGCCCACACGGTGCAGGAGACGATCAACCGCCTCAACGCACTGGACATCGAGATCCTCTTCCTCGGCACTCCGGTGCTGGGCGGCTTGGACACGAAGCCGGGCGTCACGGGCGTCAACGGCGACATCGACTCCGACATCGAGGGCGACAAGTTCGACCCGACGGATGCGACCAAGGTGCAGCCCGACTTCGCGCCGTGGTTCTGGATGAACGGCACGGGGACGCTCACGACCCCGCCGGTGACCTCGATCCCTCCGGGCGGGCGCGTCACCCCGGCGGTCTTCGGCGGCAACAGCAACCTCTTCTGGGGCACCTACAACATGGGCACGGTGTGGCCGTTCAACCCCGCCGATCCGACCGGCACGAACGAAGCAACGATTCGCCCCGTCGTCGGTGACGATCTGGCCGAGCGCATCGTGGCGTGGATCGATGGTGGCTACGTGGCCGGCGGAACGACGCCTGCTCCGCGCCCGCCGCTCCCGACCGTCTCGTACGAGATCGCGCTCGAGCTCTTGAACCAGGAACTTCCCAACGGCGACGTCATCCAGGTGTCGCCGCTCGAGGGCGGGTTCCCCAAGGGCTTGTTCACCCAGGTCGTGCAGGTTCCGACGTACTGGAGCGATGACCTCGTGATTCCGGCCCCGGTGGTCGTGTCCTTCCCGCTGCCGGCGGACGGTCCGTTCCAGTACACCGAGGCGAACGACATGGTCGCGCTGCCGGCCTCGCGCACCGTCCCCTTTGAGATGCGGGCCCGGTTCGACAGCATGGGCAACATGCTGCCGGCCAACCTCGATCAGCAAATGCAGATCACGACCTTCATCAAGGTGCGCGGCGACGGGTTCAACGTGGACGGGGGCGGCAACATGATTCCGCTGCCCAGCGAGTTCACGGAGATCATCCAGGCGCTGGGGTCCTACACGGTCACCGTGCGCGACTCGCTGTTCCCGGGCCCGGGCGCCCAGATCGGCCTTGTGAGCCGCGGCTGCGCGATCATCAACGACCTGACGGCGGGCCAGAACTCGGCCGACCAGGTCGGCGGGACGTGCCCCTGGCCGACGAATCCCTAGCCCGGGTGTTTCATGAACACAGGTTGAATCGCGCGGTCCGCGCGAGTCTTCGCACCCGATCTCTTTGCCGTCGCTCAGCGGAGATGGGTTCAGCATCGACGCCTCGCGACGGCGTCGACCTCGGGCGCGAATCCGTCGCGAGGACGGACTGTGTTCCTCACGGCCTCGCTCGGCCGACCATCCTAGGCCTAGGAATCGGGCTCCCCCGGCCGCACGGCGCGCGCTTCATAAAACATCCGGGCTAGTCTGCAAGGGTCGAATTGAGCACGAAGGGCTCCGGCGCGACGCGCCGGGGCCCTTTTCCGTTTTGCATTCGTCCTACGCGGCCCCGAATCGGCCAAACTCCTGAACGTGGGTTCATCCCCGCATTGCTACGCCCGCCGGACAGGCCAAGATGGGGTCATGCGGACCCCCTCCCTTCGTGGCGCTCTGGCGCCGGCTCTCCTCACTCTTCTTGGCCTCGGCGCGTGCGGCGGTGGCGGCGGCGGTGACGGTCCGGGCCCGATGGGGCCGAACAACGCGCCGACGCTGACCGTCAGCGCACCGGCCCTCGGCGTCGCCGGGCTTGCGGGCGACTCGTTCCGGTTCTCGTTCACGTCGAACGACGACAACATCGCAGCGGTGACGCTGGTCGCCGACGCGGATCTCAACGCGGGGACGACCGGCGACCAGACCCCGCTCTTCGCCGGCGTGGACGCCAACGGCGCGATCACCAACGTGGTCGTGCCGATTCCGGCGCTCCTGGCCGTGGGCGACTACCTGCTCATCGCCACGATCAACGATGGCACGAATCCGGCCGTGTCCGTCGTCCTTCCCAGGCCCCTCGTGGTGTATCCCGGCATCGCTGGCGTCAATCCGCCGCGGAGCAACCGGTACGGCGTCAGCGGGAACACGATTGTCTTCTCCCGCGGTGAAGCGGAAGACGCGGCGGGCCCGCTCAACGGTGACGGCCTCGCCGACGACGGCGTGATGGTCACGTTCAACGCGCAAACGGGCGTCCTCACGCAGCCGGCGCCCAGCGTCTCCATGGACTGCACGCAAGTCGTCGCAGGTCAGCCTCGCCCCGTCACGAGCGATGCCAATGTGCTCTCGTGGCTGACGCGCGAGGCCGACGAGAATGCGAATCGAAACGGCGCCAACATCCAGAGCCCCAACGCGCCGATCGGCGGGGCCGACGCCGATCAGCTCGACGTGTTCGTGTCCTACCTCGCGCCCGGCATCTCCCTGAACCCGGTGACCAACACGTATGCGGGGCCGGCAGTGATCGCGGACGTGATCGGCGGGATGATCCTCTCCCGCTACCTCGAGGCACCCGAAGGCGCGGGGGGCACCGATCGCAACACGGACGGCGACAGCCAGGACGCAGTCTTCGGCTACGTCGATCCGTCGGTCCTCTTCGCACCCTTCGAATACAACCAGGTCGTCTTCTTCTCGCCGCCCGCCCTGAACGCACCGGCCGGTCCTGCGCGCCATCGCGGTCCGACGTTCGTCGCGTTCCGCGCGTCGGAGATCGGTGCACCCGGCGGCACGGACCTCAACGGCGACGCGGATAGTTTCGACACCTTCCTGCAACTGGGATCGTTCCAGCAACTCGGCGGCAACGGCTTGCCCGGCCAGTTCCTCGGCTTGGCTGGCTTCCAGCCGGCACCCGCGCAGCCGCCGCAACCGGTCGACCCCGCCGCGGCCTTCGACGTCAGCATCAGCCGGCACGTGGGCTACTACGCGCTCGAGCTCGCCGACAACCGAGCGCCGGGCGGCCTGGCCGGCAACGATCTCAATGGTGATGGCGTCATCGGACGCGTCGCGCTGATTTACGATCAGGTTGCCAACTTGCAGCTGCTGCCGATCGGCGCGGGCGGTCCGATCAACTCGATTCCGGGCTGCCCCGACCTCGTCTACGACAACACGCGCGTGTTCTTCACTGGCATCGAGGCGCCGCGCGCGGAGCCCGCCGTCGGCACGAACCTCGACGGCGATGCGCTGGATCTGCAGATCCTGTACTGGATGGACCACACGGCGGGGCCGAACCCGCCGGCGCAGCCGGTACCGGTGGCCTTCGGCGGAGGCATCCCCCTGCAGGCCCTGGCGCTCGACCAGGGAGGCAGTGTCACGCAGCTCGCCCCGGGCTGGCTGGCCGTGATCGTCAACGAGCAGGCAAACGGGAACTTTGACATCAACGGCAGCGGTGCGGTGGACTTCGCCTACCTGCTCGTGGACACGTCCACGAACCCGAATCCGACCGTACACAACCCGCAGATCGTGCCCTCCGCCGCCGGCACGATCCCGCTCACGGGCATCTACGGCCAGGATGCCGGAAACGCGGACCAAGGCGTGTTCGTCCGCCTTGCAGAAGCCCAGAACGGCGATCTCGATGGCGACATGAACGCAACCGAGACGTTCATCGCCTACATCTCGTTCACCGCTCCCACTGTCGTCGTCCGCTTCGACACGGGCGGTGACCATCTCGCCGTGGCGGACGGCCGCGTTGCCATTACGGCGAGCGAGGCCTTCACCGGCTCCGACTTCGACGGCAATGGATCGTTCACGAACTTCGTATTCCGCGTGCTCAACTTTGCAGGCGCGGCCCTTGAGCCCGGGAAGCTGTGCGCGCAACTGTCCGTGCCGGTCACGGAGAGCGGTCAGGTGTTCGTCTACCTACGAGACGAGAGCGTGGAAGCGCGCAATCTCAACGCGGACGGCGACCAGACCGATCGCATCCTGGGCATCTGGATTCCGTAGCGCCTGCGGGTAAGCGTTCGCCGGCCCTGCCGAGCACGTACGGCCCGCCAGAGGCTTGGCCTCGCACCGCCATCGTCTCCTCGAGCGGAAGACCACGCCCCGCCTCTTGGGCTGTCGCTAGCTCAGCCCTCGGGACGTGCTTCGCACGTCCGCCGGCGGCGAAGGTCACCGATGGCGGCACGCTGCCGTCGCTCTGGCGGCCCGGTCGCTTGCGCAAGGGCCATGATCCCGCGTTCGGGCGCAGGATCGCGGCGCGTGTCGCACCACCCCCGTCGCAGAAGGGGGTGAACGCATCCGTTGAGCCGCTTCCGTTCACCCCTATTCGAAGGGACGAGACCGATTCGGTTGGCTCAACCCCGTCCGGAAGCAGGATGAGGGCTCGTACGAAGGCGATCGGGTTCGTGGGGCGAGGCCCTGGCGCGGCCGTCGAGGGCGACTCGTGGTCATTTCACTCGAGCCCGAAGACGGCAAGTCCAGGGCCCGCAGCCACGAAGCCGCACGTGCTCGGCGGGACAGGTGAACGCATCTACGGACAGGCGCACGGAGCCGGCTGCACGGTGCGCCAACCCACGAGGACCTTCTTGCGGCACGTACCCACTTGGACCCGCTCGCGCTTGTAGCCGATGCAGGCCGGCACGCGGTCGATCCCGACCCGCACCTCTTCGTTGACGGTCCACAGGCACTGCTCGCCCTCACAGCCGGTACAGAAGTCCTTCGTCGGCCACGTGATGGGGCGCTTGCGGTTCTGGACCACGTCCACCGTCTTGTGACCGTAGACGGGGGTGTGGCGGTCCTCGAAGATGGGCTCCTCGACGAACTCGTAGATCGGCACCTGATCACCGGGGCGGATGACTGGGGGCAGGCGGCGCGTGCACTCCCTGTCTTCGCCCATGAGTCCCGCGCTGGGCCCGTTGCCGGTCGAGTTGCACGCGGCCAGCCAGAGCACCGCCGAGGCCGCCAGCAGGGTTGCGAGTCGTTGCACGGGGCCTCCTCCCGGGTTCCGGGGCGTCATCCTACCTTGGACGACGGAGCCCGCGGCTCCCTGCGTCGGCTTGCGCCCGTAGGACGCGCTACCATGGGCGGCCCCGCTCCCGGAGACACCCATGCGACCGACTCTGCTTCTCGCCCTCCTTGCGACCTGCCTCCTCCTCGCCTGCCCGTGGGCCCGGGCTGAGGACGAGCCGCCTGCGCAGCCGGCCGTAGCGCCGCTCGTCTTCGACCTTGCTGCCATCGCGCCGGAAGACGGCAGCCACCCAGAGGGCTGGGCCGCCGCCACGACGACGATACCCGACGCGGCGCCCACCACCGGCTCGCTGCTCGCCCTCGCGCGCGAGGCGGACAGCACACTGGCCAACATGGACGCACGCTGTCTGCCCATGACCGCGGGCGAACAACACGGCGTCGCGGCGTGGATGCTCGTCGAGGGCGACTCCCCGGCGCTGCGCGCGAAACTAGCGGAGGTCGCCACAGCCAAGGGCTGGGAGACGACCTACGCCGGCCACCCGAGCGTCGTTCTGCTGACCTGGGCCACGGACGAGGCGGCCGCCACGGCGATTCACACGTGGCAGGTCGACGTCGCGGTTCGCGGGCTCTGTGAGCGCGGCTTCAAGATTGTCTCCTCAGCCGGTGAGGCGTTCGACCGTGAATCAGCCGAGCGCGCCTTCCTGCGCGGCCGGGCCATGATCGATGCCGCGGGACGGACCGAACCCCGCGCGGGCATCTACCACGCGCTGATGGGCCGCCTCCTGGGCCAAGCGAACCCGCAGCAGGCGCTGGAGCATGACCGCAAGGCGCTGGCGAAGGATGCGCCGGTTCCGGCCCCGGACCGCTGGATCGTGCTGGCGGCGTTCAACGCCGGACAGGCTCTGCTGGTGGGCGGCGACGCCTCTGATCTGAACGAGGCGGTGCGCCTGCTTCAGCGCGGGATCGAGGCCGAGCAGCACGCCGAGAACCACTTCATGCGCTTCGGCAATCGCTACAACCTCGCTTGTGCCTACGCACGCCTGGGCGACAAGGACAAGGCCTTCGCTGAATTGGAGGAGAGCCTGCGCTTCTTGAAGACTGCCTGGGAGGAGGAGAAGGCGCGGACGTTCACCGGCGGCTCCGAGCTCGCCTACCCGGATCACTACAAGCACGCCAAGGACGTCGACACGGATCTCGCGCCGCTCCGCGCCGATGAGCGTTGGACGGCACTCATGGCCAAGTACGATCCGGCCGCCAAGCCCGCCGCCGCCAAGGACGACGAGAAGGACGACGAGAAGGACAAGTAGGACGACGCAGCTAGGAGTATCCCCATGCGATCACTGCCCCGCGCGCCCGTCGTGGCGCTTCTACTCCTCACCACCATCCTCGTCGTGCTCGGGATGGCCGCCGCCGACGAGGGCGACGAAGGCAAGAAGGCCAAGGCCGCCGCGCAGCCGCACGTCGTCATCACGACGTCGCAGGGGGCGTTTGAAGTCGAGCTGCTCGCGGACGCCGCGCCCGAGACCGTCCGCACGTTCCTCGGACTGGCCCTCGGCGAAGGCGAGTTCCACGACGTCCGCACGAAGAAGGCCGTGACGATCGAGAAGCCCTTCTACGACGGCCTCGGCTTCCACCGCATCATCGCGGGGTTCATGATCCAGGGCGGCTGCCCCGCCGGCAACGGCACGGGCAACCCGGGTTTCATGTTCGGCGACGAGATGGACGCGGATGCCCTGGGCCTGGCCAAGGAGAAACTCATCGACAACGGGCGCGTTCATCCGTGGGTGGCAGGGCTCGGTCAGCAGAACTGGCAGCAGAAGGTCTTGCTGCCCATGATCCGCAAGCTGCAGATCGACCCGGCGCAGCTCAATCAGTCGCCTGACCTGCAGGCGAAGCTCAAGGGCGCCCTCGAGACGATGTCGCTCAAGGACCTCTACGAGCTCCAGGGCTACAAATACACGCAAGGTCTGCCGTCGCGGAAGCCGCAGCGTGGAGACCTCGCGCTGGCGAACGCAGGCCCCGCCACCAATGGCTCGCAGTTCTTCGTGAACGTACGCAACACGCCGGAGCTAACCGGCAAGCACACCGTGTTCGGCCGCGTCGTGAAGGGCATGGACATCGTGGACAAGATCGCCGGCGTCAAGGTGAACGCTGCCGCGGGCAATCGTCCCGTCGAGCCGGTCACGATCATCTCGATTCGCCGCGCGCCGTAGGAACGCCGCCGCGCCGCACGCGCACGCGCACGATCCAAAAATGAAAACGGGCGCGGGCGGCCGAAGCCACCCGCGCCCGATTGGATCTTTCCGTGCGCGCAGGGCGCGCGGA
>JAQBWE010000324.1 GCA_027625315.1 Planctomycetota bacterium | reverse complement strand
AGCCGCTGCGCGGGCCGCTAGCCGCTGCGCGGGCCGCTAGCCGCTGCGCGGGCCGCTAGCCGCTGAGCGGGCCGCATGCCGCAGCCAGCCCGCCGACCTACGGTAGGTAGGACTCGAGGCGTGAACAGAGTTCGTCGAAGGCGCGCTCGTCCACCACGGTTTGCCGCAGTTGCTCGTGGAAGAGCACTGCGAAGCGCTTGCGCGCGCGGTGGCGCAGATGCGTGAGCTGCTGCGGACTCTGCCCCAGCCGCGCCGCGAGATCAGGGCTGCCCTCACCCGCCGTTCGCAAGAGGTCGGCGATGACTTCTGCGTAGGTCTCGTTGCCCGCCCGCAGCTCCGCCAGCGCCTGGGCGACCGCGACGGCGACCCAGCCATCGTCGAGGTCGTCCACCCCAGCGTCCTCCGGTGCGGACGCCACGCCCTCCAGCATCTCCGCGGCGGCCAAGGCGCCCGGATGCCGCTTCTTGGCGAAAGCGCGATCCAAGTGCTTGTAGACGAAGCGCTTGAGCTGCACTTGGAGATAGGCGCGAAAGCAACGGATCGAATCGACATCGCGCGTCAGCCAGCCCTTGGCGAGGCACGCGGCGAAGTAGTCCTGCACGATGTCCTGGGCCCGATCGACATCGGCGCGCCCGCCGAGGGAACGCGACAGGATGCTGCCCACATAGCGGACCATGGCGGGCATGTAGAGCCCGAAGAGGGCCTGCCAGTTCTCGTCCCACTGCGGGCTCTCGCGATCCGCGAGCCGAGGCAGCAGCGACTTGCGCGTGACGATCGAGCGCAGCCGCGCCGACGTCTCGATGATCGGGGCGCTCATCGATCCTCCGGGGGAACGGTCGCCGCCTCGATGGCGCGCACCCAGGTCTCCATCTCCGCTGCGATGGCGGCCGGCAGGGCCTCACCGCGCGCCGCCTGCTCCGTGAGGAACGCCCCGACCGCCCGCACCAGCCGATCGGCGTCCGCGGCGTCGTGCTCGCGCAGCTGAGCCGTGAACGCGGAGACGTCGCGCACCAGGTAGGCCTGCACCCAGTAGGCGTCTGGGTTGCGCCGTGCGATGCCCAGTCGCGTCTCGATTGCCTCGAGGAGGATCGCGTGCGCCTCCGCGGCGTCGGTCGCGGCAGCCGCCGCGTGGCCAGCCGAGCCGAGATAGAAGTCGTTCACATCGTGCGCGTCGGGAATACGTTCGAGTGCGTAGCGGTTGTGGGCGCGCGATTCCGACAGGAGCGCGCGGCGCTCCGCCGGGTCCGCCACGCGGCTCGCGAGCGTGCCGAGCGTGAATGCGAGGAGGTACCGCCAGGGGGCATTGCCAGGCTCAAGGGCTGAGAGTTTGCGCGCGTACTCGGCGGCGCGCCGGCGAAACTCGAGTTGGCGCGCGGGCTCCGACTCCGCGTTGAGCGCCGCCGCCCGCCGGTCGCAGAGGTTGATGAGCAGGTAGAGCCAGCCGGCGTGGGAGGGGTCATGCTCGTGCAGCGCCCCGGCCAGGTCGTAGCTCTCCTCGAACTCGGCGCGCCCATTCCCCATGGCCTGCTCGGGTCCTGCGCGGGCGTCGCCAAGGAGGTAGAGGAGCTGTGTGAGATACCCACGCCACAGCATGTTGCCCGGCCGCAAGCCCACCAGCCGTCGCGCCTCGCCGACCTCAGCGCTGAGCACCGCCTGCGCCCGGTCAAATCGCCCGGCGAAGCGCAGCACCCAACCCACGCGCTGGGACGCCGCCAGGGCCAGCGCTTGGAGGGTCATGTCCTCCGGCTGGGATCCGAGCAGCTGGCGCGCGTCGGCGAGGGCATCCTCCGCTAGCACGAGCGCGGCATCCGGGTCGCGAGCATCGAACCGCGCTCCCGCTGCCAGCAGTGCGGACTCGATGGCGAGCTTGCGTTGCGCGAGGCCGATGCCCTCCAGGTCGAGCAGGGCTGCGGCCGCCGCCTGCGCGGCGTCACTGGCCGCCCGCGCCCGTTCACTCTCCAACGTGCCGCGCAACGCGGTCGCCAGCGTGTTCCACGCGCGCACGCGCGCTTCGTTCCACTCGATGGGGCCGACGCCGGTCGGCGGCGCCTGATCGAACTGCTCAACGACGGCCTGCACGCGCTGACTGCCGCGTCGGGGATACCCCTGGGCGTGGTCCACACGCGCGAGGTTCACGTCCGCGCGGCCGCGCTCGAAGCGCGCCACCTCGGACTGCGCCTCACGGCTCGCGTAGGCCTCGCTGACCCGCGCCGCTTCTTCGAACACCTCCCGCGCGCGGGGCAGCGTGCCTTGCGCGAGGTAGACCTCACCTAGCTGATGCAGCGCCTGCATACGCTGCCGAAAGCCGCGGGCGCTCTCTTCCTCAATCGGAATGGCTGCGAAGTGCTCGCGCGCCTTTTCGCCGATCTGAGCGAGTACGTCCAGCCGCCCCTCCGGCTCGAGGGTGGCCCGCAGCTCTTCGGTGATGAAGCCAATGGCCTCCTCGGCTCGAAGGCGGTGCTGCGTGGCGTTGTCGCGTTCCACCTGCGCCGTCGCGTGCGCGCTCTCGGCCTCTTGACGCCGTTGATCTAGCAGGGCGGCGACCACGACGCCGATCACGGCGAGGGCGATCAACGCCGCGACACCAAGGCGCCGGGCCAAACGGCGCTGCGCGTGGGCGATCTCAGTGCGCAGGCCGCGCTCGGCCAGCGTCCGAGCCCGCTCGAGCAGCGCGGTGGCCCGGGCTTCGCCGGGGCGTAGTTCGAGTACCCGCCGCAGGGCCGTGGACGCGCGCTCTGACTGCTTGCGCATCGCGAGGGGCGTCATGCCCTGCGACTCGGTCAACGCCCCCTCGGCCTCGGCGAGCAGGACATCGAGCTCGCGGTCGATCGCGCGCTGCTTCTGCCACGTGCGGATGCCACGCGCCAACTCCGCGACGCCGCGCGGCCGCTGCGCGCGGTCCCGGGCGAGC
>JAQBWE010000323.1 GCA_027625315.1 Planctomycetota bacterium | reverse complement strand
TCCCCGCGCGCCCTGGCAGCGGCACGTAGTACGGCGGCACGTAGTACGCTGCAACCAAGAGCGCGCCTGCAACACAGCACGCAATAATGCCCCACCGGCGAAGCTTGTCGTGCCGCTTGCGTGTCTTCTCTGCTTGCCAACAAATCAACTCGCTCTCACTGGGAACGCTCGACCAGTCCTCAGCCAGATCGACATTGGAGTAGTAGGGCTGGTCCTCTGACACTGGCATCGGAACCACCGGTTGGAGCAGCACCTTGAGCGTGACCAGTGGATCACCGTCCAAGACCGATTGCATCGTGCGCCCTCGAACAAGCTCAGCCGCAGCGCCTGTCGCTGGGAGCGTCACGACTGGACGCCGACCGTCCGGAACCGCCCCCTGGCGCAGCGCACAGGCCTCCGCCCAGGGCGGGACGCTGGCCAGGCCGATCCCCCAGCTCACGCTGGCCGCATCCGACGGCGCTAGGGTCTCCAGCAGTTGGCGAACACCCAGCTCTGATCCCAGATTGACGACCCCCCGGGCCGCGCGAGCCGCGCAGTAGGCGGCGACCCGCTCAATGCCAGGCTGCGTGGCGACGGCTTGGCGCAGCTCGTGCCCGCTCATTTGTAATCCTGCACTTCCGCCTGCAAGCGCCGCTTCCCTGCATCGATCCCACACCGCTCGATCGGCCAGGAGTGCGGGACCATCGGGCATCGTCCCGCCGCGAGGGAACACCAGCGTGACAATCTCAACAGTCAAGCGTCCGACATCGTCGCGTCCACCGGGAAGCACTCTCGAGATGGCCACCTGGCCGCTTGGGAGCCGCCGCCCATATCCCATGACATGGCTTCCGAGCTCAACGATCTCCGACTCGCGCGAGAGTCCGCCGAACCGAAGTTGCTCCAACTCCGCCCGGTCGGCCGGATCGATGGCGCCCGCGACGCCGAGCGTCTGGTACCCGTTGCGCGAACCAAAGAGATGGGCGGTGACAACGGTCACGAGTTGAGTATGAGGTAGGCCCCAACCCCCACCACGGCTCCAAACACCACGATCGCACTTACCCAAAAAAAGAAACTCGACATCTGTTCGGACCTCTCCTGCCTCTTGCGACGCACCGCTTGGTCCTGGCGCACCGCCTCAATCCGTTTTCGCTCGGCCTTCTCTGCCGCGAGGCGTCCCGCACGGCCCCGCTCTTCCTCGACAGTGTGAAGGCAATAGAACACGGGCTCTACGAGGTTGATGCCCGGTTTGTCAGCCCGAGGGAGGAGCGTCTCCACCCCCAAGACCTTCTTGGATGGCACGGCGGCGGATGCAAAGGTCTCGATCGGCTCACCCAGGCGGAAAACCTGTGGGATCCACTTCCCGCAGAGCTTCCGAATCTGGCTCCGCTTGGCCCCACCTACTTCCCGCATGAGGAAGTCCTTGTGTTGATCGCACTTGGTGAGCACGATTGCTACAGGCACGCGCGGTCCCGGACCTATAGCCCTGACCTGCTTGACGGCCATCTGGATGCAGTACTGATCTTCATCAGCCTCCGCCTCTTGGGCCCGCATGACACCCGGATCCAGCAGGATGATGAGCGCCATCGCTGAGTCGATGGCCTCGCGCAGCTCTCGACAGTCATCGTCCATGCTGTCGTCCCGGTAGGTTTTTGTGAACACCTCGCCCGAGTAGTCCATGCAGGTGACTTGGTGAGGGGTCCCATCAAGTTTGATCTCGAAGTTGACTATCCGGCTGCCAAGCGTTGCTGCTGGCCACTGCCCTGCCTTGAGATCGCGCCCGATGGCCTTGAAGTCAAAGTGGTCCCTTCCGACGGCGCCCTCCACGGTCATCTCGCGCACCGCCACTCCGGGACCAGGCTCCTTATCAGGCTCGTAGCGGCCATTCAGCAACTTGGCGCCTCGATAGAGCGCGTCATAGAGCCGACTGAGAAACACTGTCTTCCCAGATTGGCGCCGGCCAAGTATCAGAAGCCGATCCCGCTGACGTGGCGGGCGAGGCGGAACAGCGGAAATCGAGCCCGTATCCGATCCAATGGGAGCACCCAAGCCACCAATGGGATCCGAATCAGGTGCGATCCTCGCAGGTTCCTCCTGCACGGCTCCCTGCACAAACTGATCCCAGTCCACGCCCTGATCTGGCTCGACCTCCGCCGGCGTCAGGGGCTCACACCGAAACGGTGGCGGAAGGGGACCACCTGACAAAGTCGATCGATCGGGGTCCCCGCCATCGCCACCGTCTCTGCGCTCAGCTGTTCCCATGGGGGTGTGATAGCAGGCACTCCCGGATGAAGTCAAGGTAAGTCAGCCAACGTCTGCGGAAGACGAATGCACCGACACCGCGTGCGCAAATGCCTCGATTACGTTGATGGGTGCCCGCTTGACCCGAGGATAAAGCCGTCCGCCGGGATCGGCTGCCGTCGAAACGGGGCTCACGACAAGCGTCTCGATGCATCGCCCGTCAGCAAATAACTCCGGGATCCACATTCGGCACAGTGCTCGGATCCTCGCGCGGTCTGCCCCGCCTATGGACCGGAAGAACTCCTTGTGCAAGTCGGCCTTGGTGACCACCAACGATACGGGCACGGCCGTCGAATCCGTACCTCGCCAGACAGCAGCGAGGGCACGAAGGATGACGGTGGCTCGCCTGGCAGCCTCAGCGCCCCCCGCACGCATCACCTCGAGTTCAAGGAAGACGATCACTCCAATCGCCCGAGAGGCGACCTGTTGCAAGGCGAGTGCAGCGTCCGAGCATGGACTCGTCCCAAACGCTGCATCCACGTAGGACCCGGGATAGTCAAGAACGCTCAGCTGCGAGTCCCGGCCATGCGCGCTCAATCCGAGCGAGAACAACTCCGGAGTGCTCGTCGCGCTTGGCCAGCGTCCACCGGCAAGTCGAGAGGATGTGAACCTGAGTCGTTCATCAGTGACGGAATCCA
>JAQBWE010000322.1 GCA_027625315.1 Planctomycetota bacterium | reverse complement strand
CTACGACCGCCACCAGCAGCGGGTCCTCAACGTCGCGCTGCGGGTGCTCGGCGACTGGGGTGCCGCCCAGGACGTCGCCCAGGAGGTCTTCGTCCGGCTCGAGCGCAGCATCCGCACCTTTCGCCGCGACGCCTCGTTCGTCTCGTGGATCTACCGAATCACCGTCAACCGCGCGATCGACCACCGCCGCCGGATGGCCCGCCGACCCGCGGCCAAGATGGGGGATATGCCCCTCACGATGGAGACCTCCGGTCTGCCGGGCCGGAGCGAGGTCGAGCCCACCGACGCGCCCGTCGACCGCGCCGAAGCCGCGATCCGGGTCCAGGCGGCGTTGATGCGGCTCTCACCCAAGCTGCGGGCGATCGCCGTCCTGCGCTACGTCGAGGGCCTCTCCTACGAGGAGTTGGCGGAGGCGCTCGACTGCTCCATCGGCACCATCAAGAGCCGCCTCAACCGTGCCCACACCGCGCTGCACCGCGACCTCGGCCCGCCGCCGGAACCGGAAGAGGCGTGACGCCCGGCCGCGCCTTGGTTCTGCTTGCGGCGCTCGTCGTCGCGCCGATCGCCCGGGCGGAGGATCCCATCCCCGCCGACGTGCGCGCGCTCGTGCGGACTTGGTTGGAGGCTGCGCCTGACGCCCGAGCCCCCCTGGCCGAACGGATCCGGGCGGCTGGGGTCCCTGCCGCGCGTGCCCTCCAGGCGGAATGTGCGCAGGGGCCGGAGGCCGAGCGTCGCCGCGTGGAGGCGTTGCTCGAGCGTGTGCGCGAGGACTTCCACCGCCGCGAGATGCCGGCGGGCATGGTGTATATCCCCGCGGGCTCGCTCGAGGTGCCGCGGACAGCCGTGCCCTGGGGCGCGAGCGGCGAGCGGACCGCGGTGGACGCGTTCTATCTCGATCGCACGGAAGTCACGGTGGGTGCGTGGCGCACGTGGATCGCGCGGGTCGCCGCGGAGGAGGGCGACGTCGTGGCCGCTCTCGGGCTGCCAGAGCCCGCAGCCGACGTGGACGCACGCCTGCCGATGACCGGGGTGCGTCACGCCGAGGCGGAGCGCTTCGCGCGTGCGCACGGCGGGCGCCTCCCAACGGCGGAGGAGTTCGAGCGTGCCGTGCGCGGTTCCGGCTTGGCGACGTGGCCGTGGGGCGAGCGCATGCGTGCTGAGCGCTGCAACCTGCAAGAGGACGGCGCAGGTGCCGTCGTGCCGGTGGGCACCTATCCACTCGGCGCGTCGCCCTTTGGCGCGCTGGATCTCGTGGGCAACGTCGCCGAGTGGAGCGCGACGACGGTCGCCCAAGGAACGCGCGGTCGCTACCCGCTGCTCCTGGGCGGCTCGTACATCGACGCGGCCGACGAGGCCCTGACCTGGCGCGGCAGCGACCGGATGCGGGCGCGCACGAGCCCGCGCGAGCGCCAGCCCTGGATCGGCTTTCGGGTCGCGCGGGACGCGCCCGCGCTCCCGGATTGAGACGTGCGCGGGCGCCACAGTGGGACGAATCGTGCCCAACCCGCGTGCAGCGGGTAGTTTCGCGGGCCGTCGGGAGACCCGTTCCATGACCTCGAAGACCAAGGGCAATCGCCGCAACCTGCTCGAGCGCCACCTCCTCAAGTCGCGCACTGTGCTGCTCTTCGGGGGCATCGAGCCGCGCCTCACGCGCGAGTTCTTCCAGCGCGTCCTGCTCCTCGACTCGGTGAACAGCACTAAGGCCATCAAGGTGTTCATCAACAGCCCCGGTGGCGTGGCCGACGATGGGTTCGCCATCTACGACCTCCTCAAGTCCGTCAAGAGCCCCGTCACGACCATCGTGACCGGCCTCGCGGCCAGCGCCGCGACGATCGTGCTCGTGGCCGCTCCGATGGAGCGCCGCCTGATCCTGCCCCACAGCCGCGTGATGCTCCATCAGCCGAGCTCCGGCGTGCGCGGCACGGCCTCCGACATCGCGATCAGCGCGAAGGAAATCCTGCGCCTGCGCAAGAAGGCCAACGAGCTGTTCGTCCGCGAGACCGGCCAGCCTATGGAGCGGCTCGAGAAGGACATGCACCGCGACTACTGGATGAGCGCGGAAGAGAGCGTCGCGTACGGCCTCATCGGGTCCGTCATCGACACCCTGCCCGGCGACGATTAGGGGGCAGGGAGTCGGTCAAGGCGGGCGAGCACCGCCAAGGCGGCGTGCTCGAGCCGCGCGATGCGGGCGGCCTCCACCGTACGGCCCGCCTCGAGGTCGCGCCGAACCGCCGCGATGGTGGACAGCTCGCCGACGAGCGCCTCGACCTCCTCGGCGCTGAGCGGCGTGAGGCGCAGCGCGTCCGAGATCGGCTGGCCGCCGGCGTTCCATTTGCGGCCGAGCAGCGCCACGAGGACCGCCGCGCCGCCCGTGTCGAGGTGGCGCGCGGCGAGCTTGGCGTGGGCCGTCGCGGTCGCGATCTCCTCTGCACGCTGCACGGGCAACTGCGGGAACGCCTGGGTGAGCTGAATGGCCACATGGCGAACCAGTGGCGCCTTGCGCGTGTTCTCGCGCGGCAGGCCGCGCGCCGCCACCTGCAGGGTGCTCGTCTGTGCGCGCGCGAGCAGCTGTTCGACCAGCGCGCGATCCAGCGCGCGCAACACGCCCAGCAACGCCACCAGGCGCGCCGGAGGTGGGGGGCCGGCCTGAGGGAGTGGCGGGGCATCGAGCAGCGCGCGCACGACCTTCTCGTGTTCGGGCGCGAGCGCGTCGCTGCGACCGACCGTCGCCGCGATGCCCAGCTGCAGTCGGCCGGCGGTGTCGTCGGCCAGCCGCAGCTCCAGTGCCTCGATGCCGTCGGGTTCCGTGCCAGCGGCCGTCAGCAGCCCCGCGGGTGCAGGCCGCCCAACACAGGCCACCTCGACGGGTCGCACGAACGCGAGCACGTCACGCGCACGCGCCAGGCGGTCGGTCGGCTCGAGC
>JAQBWE010000321.1 GCA_027625315.1 Planctomycetota bacterium | reverse complement strand
GGTGGCGTGGGGGGCCCTGGCCACCGAGCATCGCCTCGCGGCCCGCCCGCATCCCGATGACCCCGGTGGCGCGCTCTACCCGCTGGGCTTGGGTTGGGCCGTCGAGATGGTGCGCGCAACCGCGGATGCCCTCGGCGAGAACGCTGGCAGCGTTCAGCCGCAAGCGATCCGCGACGTGCTGCTGCGCGCGGAGGAGGTGCGCGGGCTGAACGCACAGGCCGGCCGCTTGCCCTCGTCGGCGTTGGCGGCCTACCTGCGCGACTTGGACCTGCAGTCGCGGCGCTTGCTCGATCACGCTCCCGAGACGGTGCGGGATGCCCTGCTGTGGGAACTCGCCATCTTCCGACGTACGCAGGAAGCGCTGCTCAGTCCGGACACCGGGGAGATCGTGCGCGCGCAGGTCTTCGCGGCGCGCGACGTCGCGCAGCAGCACAAGTCGCGTCCGATCGCCGTCGTGCCCCAGGCCGCGGGCCTGTTTGGCGTCTACTCCATGTCGCGCACCCAAGCGCTCGTCGTGGGTTTGGATGCCGCTGGCGTGCAGCGACTCGTGGACGGGCAACTCGGATCTGTTCGCAGCCAGCTTGAAGAACTCGGCATGACGGCCTGGTCGTTTCCCGCGACCGTCGATCCGCTCGGTCCGGAGGGCTTGGAGCCGGCGGCGAGTGTGGACCTGATTGGGCCGGTGCACTTGCCGACGCGGCTCGCCATCTTCCAGACAAGCCAGCCCTCGGGTGCCGAGGACGGCGCGTCGACGATCTTGTTCTGGGCCGTGATCCTGCTCGCCGGCGCCGGCCTATCGGTCGGCGGGTACGTGCTGATCCGGCTGCTCACGCGCGAGATTCGCCTCGCCCAGCTCAAGGCCGACTTCGTCAGCAACCTGTCCCATGAGCTCAAGACGCCGATCACGAGCATGCTGATCTTCTCCGAGATGCTCGAGGACGGGCAGCTGCCCGATCCCGAGCAGCATGCCGAAGCGGTGGCCGTGATCGGGCAGGAGGCCCGGCGCCTGCGCCGGATCGTGACGCGCATGATTGACGTGGCGCGCGGCGAGGCCCGGACCAGCCCCTACCAACTGAAGCCCGGGGACCTCAACCGGCCCGTCCTCGAGGCGGCCACGCGCTTCCGCCGCATCGTGACCGAGCCCGGACTCGACCTGGGCATTGAGCTCCATCCCGGCCGGCTGCCCGTGCAGATGGATTTGCAGGCGCTCGACGATGTGGTGACGAACCTCCTGTCGAATGCTTGGAAGTACAAGCGGGAGGACCATGCCCGAATCGTCGTCCGGACCCTCCACCGAGGCCGCACAGCCGAGATCGTCGTCCAGGACGACGGCGTCGGCATTCCCCGGTCCGAGCGCCGCAAGGTCTTCGAGATGTTCTATCGATCCGACCAGTACCTGACCCAGCCTGTGGCCGGCACCGGCTTGGGGCTCGCCTTGGTCCGCAGCGTGGTTACGGCGCATCGGGGCCGAGTCCGGGCGGACGGTGCCCCTGGCGGTGTGGGTACGGTGTTCACTGTCAGCCTGCCGACGGATCGCAATGCGGCGGCCGCCCTCGCGCGTGCCCCCGCTTCGGACGCGGCGGACGCCGATTCCCATGGGAAGGTACTGCCCTCATGAACGCGCGCATTCTCATCGTCGAGGACGACCCCTCCATCCGCCTCGGCCTCAAGCGCAGCCTCGAGTTCGAGGGGTTCACCGTCGATCTCGCGCGCGACGGCGAGGAAGCCATTCAGCGGGCGTTCGATAAGAAGCCCGACCTGATCGTCCTCGACATCATGTTGCCGCGCGTCAACGGCTTCGAGGTGTGCCGCACGGTGCGCAAGTACGACTCGACGCTCCCGATCGTCATCCTGTCGGCCAAGGGCGATGAGGGCGACAAGGTGCTCGGCTTAGAGCTCGGCGCGGATGACTACGTCACCAAGCCGTTCTCCATTCGCGAGCTCACGGCGCGCGTCAAGTCGGCGCTTCGTCGTCGTCGGGCGATGGAGGGTGAGGTCGACACATTCGAGGAGGGCGAGCTGAAGATCGACTTCGCCGGCCAGATCCTCACGGTCGACGGTGAAGACCGCGAGCTTTCGACGCGCGAGTTCAAGCTCCTGCGCCACCTCATCCAGAACCGCGGACGCGTGCTCTCGCGCGATCAGATCCTGAACAAGGTCTGGGGCTACGACTACGACGGCACGCCGCGCACCATCGACAACTTCATCAACAAGTTGCGCCAGAAGCTCGGCGACGACCCCACGACGCCCACGTGGATTCAGACCGTGCGCGGCTCGGGCTACAAATTCCGCCCTCCCGGCGGGTAGGCGCCTTCCGCCCTCCCGGCGGGTAGACGCCGCTATTCGTCCCAGATCGTGCCGTCTTCGCGCGCTTCGCTGACCGCCGGTGCGGCGGGGGCCGGCTCGGCGCCCTCCTCGTAGCCATACACGCGGAACGTCGTGCTGCCGCGACAGAGCATGCTCACGCGCTCGCCGTTCTCCACGCGCAGGATCTGCACGCGGGCCTCGACGTCATAGGACGCCTCACCCGCCGACATCGGGAATGCGCGGTAGGGGATGCGCAGCGTCGCCCGGTAGCGAGATGCGTCGCTCGCCACGGCGGCACTGCGCGTCTGCAGCGTCACGTTGCCCTCGCGGTCGCCGTAGGCCGGCAGCGCGGAGCGAACGAGGGAGCCCTCGCGTACGCGCGCAAACCAGATCGCGACGTAGACATTGCGGCCGGCTTGGCCGCGCACCTCGTAGTCCACATCGAGCTGTAGTGCGAGGTCGGGCTCCGCACCCGGACCCGCGTCAAGCGGCACGTTGTGGGTCTTCGACACGGCCAGCACGCGGCTACCCTGCACACCCGCGGCGCCCTCCGTCGCGCTCGGCGAACTGGCTTCCGGCCCGCGCGGCGTCACCGGCGCGAACCCGCTGGTCGGCGGGCCACT
>JAQBWE010000041.1 GCA_027625315.1 Planctomycetota bacterium | reverse complement strand
ATCGGATCCAAACCGAACATGCCGAGCGCGAACGCGCCTTCGGCCGCACGGTGCGCGCGCGGGGCGACGGCGAGCCGTCCCACGCGGCCCTCGCGCGCCATGCGGTCGAGCGACGGCGTTGTCGCGGCCTCAAGCGGCGTCCGACCGCGCAGTTCGTCCACGGGGCGGTCGGCGGCGCCGGCCACGATGACGACGAGAGTCTTCATGCGCCAGACCGCCTACTCCGACTCGGCGTCCTCGGCCTTGGCGGCCACCTCGCACGGCAGCGTCAGCCACGGGAACGACTTGCCCTCGACGGAGTGACGCTCCAATCGAATCGGGAAGGTGAAGAGGAAGATCTCCATCACGAGGCCGGTCTTGGCCTCGTGCACGTGGCCGCTGTAGGCGAGCAGCTCACGCGGCGCCAAGACGGCGTGCACGTGGACGAAGGGCCGGCCGTCCTCAGCAGCGACGGAGATCGTGCCGGTGAGGGAACCGACCTCCATGGGCTCGTCGAACTTGCGGCGGATGTACTCGCCGGACTCAGGGTCGAGCCAGCTCATCACGGCGGAGGCGGTGGAGCCGAGCCCGGTGATGTAGCCCGCGCCGACCTCCTCCTCGCTCGCGAAACTCCGCAGCGAGGCGATCAACTCGTCGCCTGGGTCGAGACGCATCACGTATCGCCCGTCCCCGAGGGGGTGGTATCGCATGCGCTCTCCCTGTTCCTGCCAGCCCTCCCCGGGCCATGCGCGCGCAGCCTACGCTGGCCCGTGCGCGGGTTCAAACCCGGCCTCCGCGGTCGGAACCTCTCGCGGCCTGCCCCGCGCCCAGGCATCATCCGGGCGCGATGCATTACCACTTTGTCGTGAATCCCGCTGCGGGGCGGGGCCAGGCCGGGCCCCTCGCTGAGGCCCTGGTGCAGGCACTGCGCGCCGCGGGAGCGGCGGGGAGCCTCTACATCACGACCGCCGCCGGCGACGCCGCGGCGCATGTGCGCTCGCTTGAGGTCGACGCGCTCGACCGGCTCATCGTGATCGGCGGCGACGGCACGCTGCGCGAAGTGGTCAACGCGCTACCTCCCCCGATCCCGTGGCCCGTCGGCATCGTGCCCATGGGAACCGCCAACGTCGTGGGCCGCGAGCTGCGCATGCCGCTCGATCACCAGGCGCCAGCGCTCGTCCACGCCCTCCTGCACGCGAAGCCGTGGCCGGTGGATGTGCTGCGCATCACGCATCCCGACGGAACGGTGGAACACGCGGTGGCCAACACAGGCGTCGGGCTCGACGCCGAGGTCGTCCACGCGGTTTCGCGCGTGCGCGCAGGCGGTGCGGGCGGCTACCTGCGCTGGATGCGACCGATCCTGGATTCGCTCTCGTCGTTTCGCTTTCCCCCGCTGCGCGTGACGCTCGACGAGCGCGTCACCTACGCCGCGGGCGCGTGCATCGTGCAGAACGCCCGCAACTACGGCGGCGTGTTCGAGCTGGCCCCGGGCGCCGCACTCGATTCGGGCGCGCTCGATGTGATGCTCGTTCGCACGCGAACCCATCGCGGCCTGTTTGGCATCCTCTTCAGCGCTCTGATGCGGCGCGCGGAGCGCAATCACGATGTGAAGTTCGTGCGCGCTACGCACGTGCGCCTGCGCTCAGCCACGCGCGTCCCGGTGCAGGCCGACGGCGACCCGGCGGGTTGGACCGACGTGCAGATCGAGGTCGTCCCCGGCGCGCTAACTCTCCTGCGCGCGCCGTAGGGGCTAGGCGTTCGCGACCGCCTGGCGGATGCGCTGGATCGAAGCGAGCAGCGCGGGCACGGTTTCCATGGCCAGCATGTTCGGCCCGTCAGAGAGGCCGCGGTCGGGATCTTCATGGACTTCGAGGAAGAAGCCATCGACGCCGACGGCGGCGGCCGCGCGTACGAGACCCGGCACCTCCCGGCGATCGCCGCCGGAACGATTGCCCAAGCCCCCGGGGCGCTGCACGCTGTGTGTGCCGTCGAAAATCACCGGGTGGCCGAAGCCGCGCATGATCGGCAGCGAGCGGAAGTCCACGACGAGGTTGCCGTAGCCGAACGTCGCCCCGCGCTCGGTGAGCAGCAGGTTCTCGCACCCGGCATCGCGCAACTTCCCGACGACCGACTCCATCGCCTCGGGCGCGAGGAACTGGCCCTTCTTCACGTTGACGGCCTTGCCCGTCTGGGCAGCGGCGATCAAGAGATCGGTCTGGCGGCAGAGGAAGGCCGGCACCTGGAGCACGTCCACGACCTCCCCCACCGCGCGCGCCTGCGCCTCGGTGTGGAAGTCGGTCAACACGGCGCAGCCGACCTCGCGCCGCACTTCAGCCAAGACCTCAAGACCCGCGTCGAGGCCCGGGCCGCGGAACGAGTCGATGCTCGTGCGATTGGCCTTGTCGAACGACGACTTGAAGGCGAACGAGAAGCCAGCGGCGGCCGCGATGTCGCGCAGTCGCTCCGCGTGCCGCAGCGTGGTCTCGCGGCCTTCGATGACGCAGGGGCCCGCGATGAGGAACGGCTTGGCGCCGTCACCCACGTGGAAGTCGGCGATCCGGCAGGGCGTGACGGTGGACTCGCTCACGAGACGGTCTCTCCGGAGGAAGCCCCGAGCGTACGGTACGCAGCGGCCGGCCGCTCCATGCGCATCAGGTCCTCAATCGACTCGCGCTCCCGGACGACCGCAAAGCGGTCGCCGTCCACCAGCACCTCGGGCGGCCGGAGCCGGTCGTTGTAGTTGCTGCCCATCACGGCGGCGTAGGCCCCGACGCTCATGACGGCGAGCACGTCGCCCGGCTCGACCGGCGGGAGCGGTCGATCGATCGCTAGGAAGTCGGCGGACTCACACACCGGACCCACGATGTCGGCCGGCGCCTCGCCACCCTCCGAACCCAGGGGCGGCGGCGGCGGACCGCGCGTGGGCCAGATCCGGTGATAGCCCTCGTAGAGGCTGGGTCGGATCAAGTCGTTCATGCCCGCGTCGACGATCACGAAGCGCTTGGCACCCGACTGCTTGTTGTAGAGCACCGTGGTGAGCATCACACCGGCGTTGCCGACGATGAGACGCCCAGGCTCCAGCACGAGTCGCAGCCCGCAGCCCTTGACGATGGGGCGTACGGCAGCGGCGTAGTCCACCAGGGCGGGCGCGTCGGCTGCTCGGTAGTAGATGCCATAGCCGCCGCCCATGTCGAGGTACTCGAGATCGGGCGCATCGGGCTTGAGGCGCAACGCTAGGTCGCGCGTGCGCTCGACGGCCTGCGCGTACGGCGTCACCTCGGTGATCTGGCTACCGATGTGGCACTGGATACCGCGCAGGCGCAGCTGCTTATGCGCGATCGCGCGCCGGGCAAGCACCTCGCCACGCGCGAGATCGACGCCGAACTTGTTCTCTCGCTTGCCCGTCGTGATGTAGCGGTGGGTCTTCGGGTCCACGTCGGGGTTGACGCGAATCGCCACACCGGCCGGCCGGCCCACTCGCGTGGCCACCTCGCCGAGCAGCTCGAGTTCGGGCTCGCTCTCGACGTTGAACACCAGCACGCCAGCCAGGATGGCGGCTTCCATCTCGGCGGCCGTCTTGCCCACGCCGGAGAACACGATCTTGCCGGGGTCCGCCCCAGCGCGCAGCACGCGCGCCAACTCACCACCCGAGACGATGTCGAAGCCGCAGCCCGCCTCCGCGATGAGCGTCAGCACGGCCAGATTGCCGTTGGCCTTGGCCGCGTAGCAGATCAAGGGGTCGAGATCGGCAAACGCTTCGCGCAGGCGTGCCACGTGCCCGCGGATCGTGCTCGCGCTGTAGACGTACGCGGGGGTGCCGACCTCGCGTGCGAGTGCCTCAAGCGCTACGCCCTCAGCGTAGTACTGCCCGTCGCGATGTTCGAAGGAGTCCACGCCAAGACTGTAGCCCGCGTGGGGCGCGGAACGGCTACTGAACGCTCGTGCGGGGCCGGCGGCCGGCGCGGAAGCGCGGCGGAGTCGGCGGGGTCTCCGCCGGCTCGCCCTGGTTGATGGCGTCAATCTGCTCCTTGAGCTTCTTGAGCGTCTTCGTGTGGATCTGACACACGCGGCTCTCGGAGATGCGCATGACGCGCCCGATCTCCTTCATCGTGAGCCCCTCGTGATAGTAGAGCGCGATGACGGTGCGCTCGTTGCGCGCGAGGCTGTTCATCATCGCCTGGGTCAGGTCGCGAGCAACCATGCTGTCGAACGGCTGGCTGCTGCCGCGGTCCATCAGCGCGTCCAACTTGCGCAGCGACTGCGGGTCGTCGTCATCGCCCTCAGCCTGGTTCAGCGTGAACACGCTCACGAGATTGGACTCGCGCCGCAGTTTCTCGATCTCGTCGGCGCCCATGCGCAGCACCTGGCCGACTTCATGGTTGCTCGGATCGCGCCCCAGCCGCTTCTGCAAGCGCAGCACGGCCTCGTTGAACGTGCCGGCGCGGTTGCGGACAAGACGCGGGACCCAGTCCTGCGCGCGCAGCTCGTCGAGGATGGCGCCGCGCACGCGCGTGGCGCAGTACGACGCGAACGGCGTCCCGCGCTCGATGTCGTAGTTCTCGATGGCGCGCATCAGCCCGAACACGCCCGCGCTGCGCAGATCCTGCACATCGATGGAACGGGGCAGGCGCGCGGCAATCCGGTTGCCGATCACCTTGACGAGGTAGTGGTAGGCCCCGACGAGCTCGTTGCGCAGGTCATCGCGCAGCGTGCCCGTGTCGGCTCCCTTGAAGGCGCGCCAGATGTGGTGCACCTCGGGTTCCGGCCGTCGGGCCCGCTTCGGCGCCGCTGCGCTGCGCTGGGGGGATTGCTGGGCTACGGCGACGATCGGACACATAGGACCTCCACTGCACCGCCTTCCTGCACCCGAAAGCGGCGTCCGGTCCGATCCTGCCCTCGTCTGCGGGCAACCCCTAGCCGAAAGTTGTTGTCAGTTAGAGACTTACGTTCACTGGGCGCTCCCCCCTCAGACCGCAATCCCTTGGATGGCGGGCCCAAAAAGGCCGGAGCAAACCACAACATCTTGTGGAACTAACAGCATACATACACAAGACGGAATTCCGTCTCAAGTCCCCCGCTCGGCGCAGATCCGGCCTGCGGGCCGCTGGCGACGGCGGTGTTTAGGTGTGGCGGAAGGCGGTGTGGCGGAAGGCGGTCTGGCGGAAGGCGGGGTGCAATGGAGGTCTTGGGCGCGGCCGCGAAGTGGGTGCGGCGACCGCGGACTCCCTTGTAGGCGGGGGGAGGGACAGGCGCCGAGGCGGCCACCGGGGCGGGGGTGCCCGGAGGGCCGTGGGCGCGCGCTTGCCGGTACAACGCGACCTCACGCAGCGCGAAGGAGACTCCCGTGTCGGACATCATGGAACGCGTCGTCGCCCTATCCAAACGGCGCGGCTTCATCTACCCGGGGTCCGAGATCTACGGCGGTCTGCAGGCGACCTACGACTACGGGCCGATGGGCGTCGAGCTCAAGCGCCTCATCAAGGACGACTGGTGGCGCGACGTCGTGAGCAACCGCGAGAACGTCGTGGGCCTGGACGCATCAATCCTCATGGCGGCGCGCGTGTGGGAAGTCTCGGGGCACGTCGGCGGCTTCAACGACCCGATGATCGACTGCAAGACCTGCAACGGCCGCTTCCGTGCCGACAAACTCGAGCAGTCGCAGTGCCTGAAGCGGCCGAGCAAGACGCCGCTTGAGTGCGGCGGGGAGTTCACGGAGCCGCGCCAGTTCAACCTCATGTTCTCCACGAAGGTCGGCCCGGTCGACGACGCTGCGGCCACGGTGTACCTACGGCCCGAGACGGCCCAAGGCATCTTCGTGAACTTCAAGAACGTGATGGACACGACGCGCGTGAAGATCCCGTTCGGCATCGCGCAGATCGGCAAAGCGTTCCGCAACGAGATCGTGACCGGTGGCCAGATCTTCCGGATGCGCGAGTTTGAGCAGATGGAGATGGAGTTCTTCTGCGAGCCGGGCACCGACGTCGAATGGCACGAGTACTGGAAGGCTGAGCGGCTGCGTTGGTGGCACGAACTCGGCGTGCGCGCGGAGAACATCCGTATCCGCGAGCACGAGCAGGATGAGCTCGCCCACTACGCCCGCGGCTGCGGCGACGTGGAGTACCGCTACCCGTGGGGCTGGGACGAGGTCGAGGGCATCGCCAACCGCGCGGACTACGACCTGGGCAAGCACCAGGAAGGCAGCGGGCGCGGCCTCGCGTACCGCGACGAAGCCAAGAAGGAGTGGGTCGTGCCCTACGTGATCGAGCCCTCCGCGGGCGTGGATCGCTGCTTCCTCACGATCCTCTGCGATGCGTACGACGAAGAGACCAAGCCCAACGGCGAGACGCGCACCGTGCTCAAGCTGCACCCGCGCCTGGCGCCCGTGCAGGTGGGCATCTTCCCGCTCGTAAAGAAGGACGGCATGCCGGAGACCGCCGAGGCCCTGTACGCCGACCTGCGCAAGCGCTTCCGCTGCCAGTACGACGCGGCGGGGTCCATCGGCAAGCGCTACGCGCGCCTAGATGAGATCGGCACGCCGTTCTGCCTCACGATCGATGGCGACACCGCCACCGACGGCGCGGTCACGGTGCGCGATCGCGACACGCTAGCCCAGGACCGCGTAGCCATCGACAAGGTTGGCTCGTTCCTGTCCGACCGCATGGCGGAGTGGAAGCGCGCGTGATCCGCACGCTCGCCATCGCCACCGTGCTGGGAGCGCTCGCCGGCCCGGGCCTGCTTGGCGGCTGCACCCAGCGCCCTCCGGCGGGTGCCCAAGCGAACCTGCTCTCGACCGTGACCCCGATGCGCTTTCGGCGGCTGCGCAGCATGCTCGATGGCGCCCTGGCCTTGGCGCGCGCGGGCGACATGGCACGCGTGCGAGCCGGCAGCGCGGGACTCTCGCGAGAGGGCATGGCGCTGATCCAAGGCACCATGCCGCACGACGTGGCGCGCCAGGACGTGCCGCGCTACCTCGAAGGTCGCGCCCGGTTCGGCGAAGCGCTGAAGGCCTGGGTCACGGCCCTGGAGGGCGGTAGCGACGGCGACGTGGCCCATGCACTGCGTGGTCTGGACGACGCGGCGCGGGGCTGGGTCGACGCCTACCTTGGCCGCGCGCCGGAGACGTCCGTTTAGGACGCCGCCGCCGCAGTTACCCGCCGAACAAGGCGTCGCACGCCACGGCATCGGCGGCAATCGAGGCGAGATCGCTGCGCGTCGGTTGCCAACCAAGCGCTGCGCGCGCGCGGGCGGGATCCGCGACGAGTTCCGGCGGATCGCCGGCTCGGCGCGGCCCCTCGACCCAGGGCACGTCGCGCCCCATGGCCGTTCCGACGGCGGCGATGATCTGGCGCACGGAGGCGCCCTGGCCGGTGCCGAGGTTGAACGCGGCCCCCTCGAAGCCCGTCTGCAGCAGGTCCAGCGCCGCGAGATGCGCGCTCGCGAGGTCCGCGACGTGGATGTAGTCGCGCACGCAGGTGCCGTCCGGGGTGGGGTAGTCGGTCCCCATCACGGTCAGCGGGTGGCCAACCCGCGCCGCGCGAATGGCGAGCGGAATCAGGTGCGTCTCGACGGCGTGTTGCTCGCCGACGCCCTCGGCGGGGAGCCCACCTGCGGCATTGAAGTAGCGCAGCGCGACCCAGCCCATGCCCGAGGCGGCCAGCGCGTCCTCGCACGCTGCCTTGCTGACGCCGTACGGATTGATGGGGCGGCGCGGCGTGTCCTCGCTGATGGGCACGCGCTCGGGCACGCCGTACACAGCGCACGTGCTCGAGAACACGAACGAACGCACGCCACTTAGCCGGGCGGTGTCGATGAGCGCCAGCGTCTTCACGCGGTTCCAGCGGTCGTAGAGCTCGGGCTCGCGCATCGACTCGCCGACCAGCGCCTTGGCTGCGAAGTGCAGTACGGCCTCGATCCCGTGCTCGCGTATCACACGCGCGACGAGGTCGGAGTCCTCGATGTCGCCTTCGACCAGCGGACCCCAGCGCACGAAGGCGCGATGGCCGGTGGAGAGGTCGTCCAGCACGACGGGCTCATGACCCGCGGCGGCGAGCTCCGCAGCGCAGGCCGAGCCGACGTACCCGGCGCCACCCGTCACGAGCACCTTGCGACCCACGGCCGGCTACGCCTCACCCCGGGGCGTCGGACGCTGCTCCAGCCGCGCGTAGGGCTCCTTCGCGCGCATCTTGCACGCGGCCAACAACTGGGCGTCGGGGATCGACCGGTGCTCGCTCAACGGATTGCTGTTGTTGTAGACGTAGAGCATCTCTTCGAGATAACGGATGCGCTCGGCGCCGGCCATCTCGAGTAGCGGAAACATGAACGCGTGGTCGGGCGCGGCCTGCCAGTACTGGCCGTCGTCGTCGCGCAGGTCCTCGTCGCGGATGCCATCCCATAGGAAGCGCTTGAACGAGCGCAGGTGGCTGCTGACAAACTCGTACTGTCGGAAGTAGCCGGCGCGCGCAATCGCGGGCGGAATCTCACGGGCAATGCCGCGCTTCACCTTGAGCCCCAGCCGGTGCAGGAGCCGGTTCTTCCAGCGGCGATGGCTGCCGTAGGTGAGCCAGACCTCCGGGTCGCGATAGACCTGCTCAAGCACGTCGAGCACGCCGTCATGCGCCAGCCAGTCGTCCCCATCGAGCGTGACGATCACATCTTCCGGGTCGTCACTGATGGTCTCAATGCCGACCTTGGTGTTCCAGAGGCTGAGGCGTCGCTCCGGGGAGCGCTCCACGACGATGCGCGGGTCACCCCGGGCGGCCTTCACCGCCTGCTCGTAGGTGTCATCCGGCGACTGGTCGTCGATGAGGATCAGCCGCCAGTCGGCATGGCGCTGGGTCCGTACGGAGGCCAGGCAGCGATCGACCCAGGGCCCGCACTTGTAGGCGGCGACGATGAAGCGAAAGGCGGTCACGCGAGGGCTGCTCCCGATGCGCGCGCGCGGCGCGCGGGCCAAGCATCGCAGGAGAGACCCCAACTGCGAAGTCCCGGGGCGACGCGTCCGCGGTCGGCGGATTCCTCTGCGGATCGTGAGGCAGGACCGTAAGGTGGCCTGCGATCCCCCGACCCGCTGGAATCGCCCGTGAGCCACGTATCTCCCGACCGGACGGCGCTGTCGGTCCACTACGGCCACAACGCGACGGTGGGCCTCAGCATCGGCGGCGAGGTCGTGTGCCTGCTCTCGGAAGAGCGCATCAATCGGCTCAAGAACAGCACGGGCTTCCCCTACCAGGCCCTCGCGTACGTGCGCGACACCTGGCTCGGCGGCAGCTTCGACAGCCTCGACGCGGTGGTCCTGAACGACGAGCTGCTCTATGGCTACGAGTACCTGTGCCGGCGCGGGTTCGACGCCCACGTGTTTCAGGACTACTACTGCAACACCCGCAAGGACGACCTCGACAAGCTCATCGAGCGCGAGCGACCCCGCCTACGCGACTTGGTGCGCCGCAAGGGCGACGAGCCGTTCGAACCGAAGCCCCGGGCGGAGGCCCCGCGCGTGGACCGTGCCGAGGCGTTCGCCCACATCGCCCGCGAGGGCGGGTTCCCGGCGGAGCGCATCTCGCTCCTAGACCACCACACCGCCCACGCCCTCTCACCGCTCTACTTCGTCGACATCAACCGGCGCTACCTGCTCCTCACGATCGACGGCGAGGGCGACGGCATCAGCGCCAGCGTCGGCATCTGGGACAACGGCCAGCACAAGATCATCGACGTCACGCCGCGCGAGCATTCGCTCGGCTACCTCTACAGCGCCGTCACCGCCCACATGGGCATGAAGCCCAACGAGCACGAGTTCAAGGTCATGGGCATGGCGCCCTACGCGCGCCCTGATCTCGCCGAGCGGCTCGCGGGCACGCTGGGCACGCTGCTGTGGTTCGAGGACGGCGCGTTCCGCTCCTCGCGCTCGATGCTGAAGCCTGAGGACTTCCTCATCCGGAACCTGCTGTACGAGCGCTTCGACACCATCTGCGGTGCCGTGCAGCTTCACACGGAGGAGTTGCTTCTCGCGTGGGTGACGCACTGGGTCAAGACCACGGGCATCCAGGACCTCCTGCTCTCAGGCGGGGTGATGATGAACGTCAAGGCGGCCAAGCGCATCTCGGAGCTGCCGGGGCTCAACTCCGTGTTCGTCATGCCCAGCAGTGGCGATGAGTCGCTGGTCGTCGGCGGGCTCTTCCACGCCAACCGCACGCTCCTGGGCGTCGAGCCCAAGCGCATGACCGACCTCTACCTGGGCCGAACGTTCGACGACGACGCCGTCGCCGCCTGCCTGGATGAGACCGCCGCGGCCGAGCGCTACGACATCGAGCGCCTCGACGAAGACGCCATGGCGGAAGCCGTCGCGGAGGCGCTGGCGAGCGGCCTTGTGGTGGCGCGCTGCTGCGGCCGCGAGGAGTGGGGCGCGCGCGCCCTGGGCAACCGCTCGATTCTGTGCGACGCGAGCTCGCTCGGCAACATCGACCGCATCAACGAGAAGATCAAGAAGCGCGACTTTTGGATGCCGTTCACGCCCAGCGTCCTGGCCGAGGATCTCGACGAGTACGTGACCAAGCCGCTGGACATGTTCGCGCCCTACATGTGCATCACGTTCGACTCGACCGCGAAGGCGCAGCGCGAGCTACCCGCGGCGCTCCACCCACGCGACCGCACCGTGCGCCCGCAGGAAGTGACCGCGGCCTACAACCCCGGCTATCACGCGATCTTGCGGGCGTACAAGCGCCGCACGGGCGTGTCCGCGGTGCTCAACACATCGTTTAACCTGCACGGTGAGCCCAACGTCAGCTCGCCTCAGGACGCGATTCGGACGATGGACGACAGCGGCTTGGACGCGCTCGTGCTCGGCTCGTACTGGCTGCGTAAGCGCGGCCACGCCGCAGCGCCGAGCTAGCCCAGCCGCACCCAGGTCGGCGGACACACGTCGGGGCACGCGCGGGTCGGGTCGGCCATCCAGCGACGCGGCGCGACCACGATCTTGTCGGGTCGCGGGTCGAGCCACGCCCCCCACCACGAGAATGAGCTGTTGGCGATCACGTGGTGCCGGCAGCGACTCATCAGCCGCAGGTCCTCGGCTGCGTGCGCCGCGCCGTTGTGATCGACGCCGACCACCGTGCCGGGCAGCTTGAGGTGCTCCGCTGCCCAGGCCGGGTCGTCGCTGAACACGAACCAGCGCGGGGCCGGGACGTGCGTCTGGATGTACTCGACCGCGACCCGGTAGTAGTCGAGCGAGCAAAGGCCGTGCACGGCGCGCGTGTTCTCATCGTTGGCATAGTCGCCGCGGCGCACGTGGATCGACACGGCGTCGTCCCCCACCACGGCCTCGGCCAACTCAGCGTTGCGACCCGCCAGGGGCGCTCGCACCGCGAAGTCCGCCCGGATGGCGTCGGCGACGGGCTCGAAGTAGAGCGCGCTCTGCCAGTACCCATCGAAGTAGGCCGGAAGCGGCGTGGCCAGCATGCTCGGGTCGAACCGGAAGCCCTCGACCTCACGAATGTGCGTGGGCGCGTAGCGCCGGCCGCGCCGCAGGAACCTCGGCAGCAGGCGGCGGGGAATCACGTTCTCGGGGAACCCGGGCGTGACGGCCGTCAGCGCGCGTACGTCCTCGGCCGTGGCCAGCACAGGATCGAGCGCGAGTTGGTCGAGCGCGTAGCCATGCAGGGCGTAGGTGGCGTAGGCCGAGGTGTCCAGCCGCAGCGGCTCACCGCGCCGGGCGCTCAAGCACCGCCCGAAGGCGTACTGAAACATCTGGTTGCCCAGCCCGCCGAGGATACGCACGACGATCATCGGGCGGCCGCCCGTGAGGAGGCGGATTGGCGTGGCGCGGGACGCGGGGCATGGGGGCGGAGCACGGCGGCAGTATGCCGCCGGGGAAGGACCACGGCGCGCCGGGACGCACGTGGTGACCCAGCGCGCACGCCCCTATCATCGGCGCCATGCCCACGGCGCTCATCACCGGTATCACCGGCCAGGACGGTTCCTACCTCGCGGAGTTTCTCCTCGAGCGGGGCTACGACGTGCACGGCATCATCCGCCGCGCGAGCGACTTCAACACCCGCCGCATCGACCATCTGTTTCAAGATGTGCACACGCGCGGAGCCAAACTCCACCTGCACTACGGCGACCTGCTGGACAGCGCCTCGCTCAAGCGGATCCTCTCGCTGGCTGAGCCGCAGGAGGTCTACAACCTCGGCGCGCAGAGTCACGTCCGGGTGTCGTTCGACCTGCCCGTGTTCACGGTCGACACCGTCGCCATGGGCAGCCTGCGAATGCTCGAGGCCATCCGCGATGTGAACCCGACCATCCGGTACTACCAGGCGGGCAGCAGCGAGATGTTCGGCTCGGCCGGCGCGCCCCAGAGCGAGGAGACGCGCTTCGAGCCGCGCAGCCCGTACGCCTGCGGCAAGGTCTTCGCGCACTACCAGACGATCAACTACCGCGAGGCCTACGGGATGTTCGCGGCCAACGGCATCCTGTTCAATCACGAGAGCCCGCGGCGCGGCGAGACGTTCGTGACGCGCAAGGTCACGCGGGCAGCGACCCGCATCAAGCTCGGCCTGCAGGACAAGCTCTACCTGGGCAACCTCGACGCGCGGCGCGACTGGGGCTTCGCCGGCGACTTCGTGCGCGCGATGTGGCTCATGCTGCAGCAGGACAAGCCCGACGACTACGTCATCGCCACGGGCACCGATCATTCGGTCCGCGACTGGGTCGAGGGCGTGTTCCGCAAGCTTGAGCTCGACACGGAAGCGCACCTCGAGTTCGATGCGCGCTACTTGCGTCCCACCGAGGTGGACCTCTTGCGCGGCGACGCCTCCAAGGCCCGGCGCGCGCTGGACTGGAAGCCCGAGGTCGACTTCGATCAGCTGATGGACATGATGATCGCGGGCGACATGAAGCTCGCGGAGCGCGAGCGCATCCTGCACGACGCCGGCCATGGGGAATCCCCCGGCGCGGAGCATCGGCCTTGACAAGGCCCGCTTCCGGGACAGCCGACATCCTGGTCACGGGCGGCACGGGGTTCCTTGGACGCGCCTTGGCCGCGCGCATGCCCGAAGCGCGCTTCATCGGATCGGCCGACGTGGATCTGTGCAACGGGGCCGCCGTCGAGGAGATCATTGGGCGCTGGCGACCGCGTGTCGTCGTGGACCTCGCCGCGCGCGTCGGCGGCATCACTGCCAACATGGCGCAGCCCGCCGACTTTCTCGTAGACAACCTGCGCATGGGCGCCAATCTCCTGGCCGCCTTGCGCAAGCATCCGCCGGAGCACCTCGTGGTGGCGTTGTCGACCTGCATCTACCCCGATCGCCTGGCCGACGAGTTCTATCCGCTGTCCGAAGACCATCTCGACGCCGGCCCGCCGCCGCCCACGAACGCGGCCTACGCGCTGGCCAAGCGCGCGCTCTGGTACGGCGCGCGCGCACTGAAGCAGCAGTACGGCGTGGGCTACACGGCGCTCGTGCCGACCAACCTGTACGGACCGGGCGACCACTTCGGCAGCGAGGGCGCGCACTTCCTCGCGGCGGCTGTCGACAAGATCGAAGCGGCGCGCCGCGACGGCCGCCCTGAGGCGGCATTCTTCGGCTCGGGCCAGGCGTTGCGTCAGCTCATGTACGTGGACGACCTTGCCTGGGTCATCGCAGAGGCCGTGAAGCGCGGCCCGCACGACGAAACACTGAACGTCGCGAACCCCGAGGTGCGCTCGATTCGCGAGCTCGCCGAGGTCGTTGCGCGCGAGGCCGGCTTCGAAGGCGAGGTGCGATTCACCGGCGAAGGGCCCGACGGGCAGTTCCGCAAGGACGTCAGCACGGCGCGGCTGTCAGACGCGTTCCCGGCCTGGGAGCAGGTCGTGACCCCCCTGGAGGAGGGCGTGCGCCGCACGCTCGGATGGTACCGACAGCATGTGGCGACTCGCTGAAGACACCCTCTGCACCGCCGAGATCCACGCGCTCGCCGACTGGCTGAAGCGCGGCGAGCGGCTCACGCAAGGTGAGAAGATCAAGCAGTTCGAGCGCGCCTGGGCGAGTTGGGTGGGCTCGGCCGACTCGGTGTTCGTGAGCAGCGGCACGACCGCGAACTTCGCACTGGTGGCGTGTGCAGCCGAGCTCGTTGAACGCGACACGCCGCGCGTGGGCGTTTCAGCAGTGACATGGTCGACAAACGTGTCGCCCTCCCTGCTGATGGGGCACGAGGTCGTCGTGTTCGACGTCGATCCGCGCACGCTGGGGCTGGACGAGGCGCAGGTCTGCGCGGCGATCGAGGCGGACGAGATCGACATCCTGTTCGTGACGCACTTGCTCGGATTGGACGCCCTGACGCCGACCATTCTCGCGACGGCCGAGGAGCACGGCGTGATCGTGCTGGAGGACTGCTGCGAGTCCCACGGCGCGCGGCACGGGGCAGCGAAGGTCGGGACGCTGGGGCTGGGCGGCACGTTCTCGTTCTACTTTGGCCACCACATGTCGACGATCGAGGGTGGCGCGATCTGCACGGACGACGCCGCGTTCGCTGATCGGTTGCGATTGATGCGGGCGCACGGCCTGGCGCGCGAGAGCGCAAACCCGGCGGCGTACGCGGCCCAGAGTCCGAACGTCGATCCGCGCTTCCTGTTCGTAGCGACGGGGCTGAACTTCCGTTCGACGGAGTTGAACGCGTTCCTCGGGCTGGGGCAGATCCCGCTGCTGGACGAGCGCATTGAGACACGCAATCGCAACATGCAGCGATTCCTCGCAGGCGCGCCGTCGTGGCTGCGCACGGACTTCCACACGGCGGGCATGAGCTCATTCGCATTGCCGTTGATTGCGCATGACGCGGAGGGCGCGGCCCGGGCGCGCGAGGTCACGGACGCGCTGGGCATCGAGAGCCGGCCCGTGGTGGCGGGCAACTTGATGGCGCATCCGTTCATGCAGGGTCCGCGGGTCCGTGTCGCGGCGGGCGGCTTGCCGCACGCGGAGGCGGTCCATGCGTTCGGTCACTACGTCGGCAACGGCCACCACGTGACCGACGCGATGGTGGACGAACTGTGCGCGGCGCTGCGGGCGTAGGGGCGAGCGCGCTCCCCGCACCCACGACATCTCCTCGCCGCGCCCGCTACCCTGGATCGCGCGTCGAGCACCACGGCGCGGAGGACATCGACATGCGCCTGGGCTATGCGATCGTCGCCGTGAGCGACATGGACCGTTCCACCGCGTTCTACCGCGACCTCCTCGGCCTGCCGGTGCGCTTCCAGTCTTCGCACTGGACGGAGCTCGACGCCGGCGCCACGACGCTGGCCCTGCACGCGGCGAGCAGCCCGGACGGCGCGCCCACGGGGCATCCGGCCGGGACGTGCTGGCCGGGCTTCTCCGTGGAGGATCTCGACGCCTTTCACGCGCGGATGGTGAAGCACGGCGTCGTGTGCACGCAGGAGCCGAAACCGCTGCACGGCACGAAGCTCGCAAACTACGTCGACCCCGACGGCTTGCCCTTCTCCGTAGGCGAGCACTGCGCGTAGTTCGCGAGCATGTCTGGGCGGTAGAACGCGCGAATGTCGAGGGAAAAAACCTGGCTCGGTACGGACTAGAGGCCGACCACCACGCGGCGGATCCACTCGACCATGCGGTGCTCGCCCAAGATCGCGCGGCGCGCCTCCGCGATCGCGTCCAGCCGCTCCGCATACAGCCGCTTATTGGCCAGCGCCTCGCGCACGACTTCCACCCCCGCCGCACCCAAGTCCGGCAGCCGCACGAACGACTCCGGCGGCACGATGGTCGGCGCGTCCGGATGCCCGTAGTAGAGCGGCAAGCACCAACACAGCAGCGCGTCCCACAGCTTCTCGGTCACATACCCCGGGCTGCCCGTGTGGTTCTCGATCGCCAGCGCAAACCGCGCCGGCTCCAACACGCCTCGCTTGCTCCGCACCGCACCCCGCGAGCCCACCTCCGGCGGCAGCCCGCGCCCAAACACCTCCAGCGGCACGCCCGCCTCTCGCAGCCGCTCGAAGAACGAAAGCCGCGGCCCGTGGCCCGGCAGGAAGTTCTTGCCCGACGACACCACCGCCAGCGGCACCGACTTCGTCGGCGGCGCGCTGGCCGCGAGGTCGCGCACGTCGCCCTCCACGAGCCATACTGTCGGCAAGGTGATGGCCTCATCGGCGCGCGCATCCGTGCCGTAGACCCGCCGCGCGTGCGTGCGCGCCAGGGCGTAGTACTCGTCCTTCACGTACGGCTCGGGCTCGTAGAACAGCACGCTCGTGCGCTCACGCTCCACGCCAAACCGCTGCCACGCCGCCTCGAGCTTGCGCCGCCCGGTGTCGCCCTTCAGCGATCCCGCCACGCGCGCGCCCACCGGCAGCCGCGGACGCGGGCCGGGGAAGAACGGCAACCCCATGAGGAAGATGTGGTCGGCGTCGCGGTCTCCCGGCCGAATCTCGATGCCGCGATGATGCCCGTAGGGCTCATCGCACTGCTCCCAGAACTGATCCACGTCGGCGTGGTGCTCGACGAAGAGGCCGACGGTGGTCATGGTCGCGCAGTGTACGCCGTCAGAGCTCGATCGCGCGCGTGATCATCGCGCCGTGTAGATCCGGCCCCGCCAGTACCCACGTGCCCTCGAACGCCTCCAGCAAGTCGGCCAGCGCCTCCGCCCCCGGCGCGTCCAGTGCCGCGAACGGCTCGTCCAGCAGCAACAGCGTCGGGCGCACCGCCAGCGCGCGGGCGATGGCAACACGCCTCCGCTCGCCGCCTGAGAGGTCGCGTGCCGCGCGCCCGGCCAGGTGCCCGGCGCCCAGCCGCTCCAACCAACCAACCGCCTCCGCCACGGGCCGCCCCGCGACCTTGAGCGCAAACGCCACGTTCTCCTGCGCCGTGCCCCGAAACAGATACGGCCGCTGGTGCAGCAGGACCGCCTGCCCCGGCGGCAGTAGCCCCGCCACGGTGCCCGTCGTCGGCTTCAACAAGCCCGCGAGGATGCGCAGCAGCGTCGACTTGCCCGAGCCGTTGCGCCCGCGCACGCCCAGCCGCTCGCCCGCCTCGAGGTCGAGCGCCGGCAAGGTCAGCGCCCGCACCTCGCCGTAGCGCATCTCGATGTCGCGCAGGCGAATCATGCGCGCGACTCCTTGCCTAGCCGATGCGCCAGCAGCGCTGTGCCTACGGCGAGCACGAGCAAGATGAGCCCGCAGGCCAGCCCGCGGGCGAAGTCGCCCCGGCGAATCTCCAGCGAGATCGTGCTCGCGAGCGTACGCGTGCGCATCTCGAGGTTGCCCCCGACCGTCATCACGACGCCGAGCTCGGAGAGGCAACGTGCGAAGCCCGCGAGGTACGCCGCGACGAGCCCCACGCGCGCTTCGTTCATGACGGCCAGCAGCGTACGGAAGCGTCCGGCGCCCAGCGTGCGGGCGGTCTCGGTGACCCGCCGATCAAGCGCCGCCGTCGCGCCGTGCGCCAGCACCACGATCAACGGGAAGGCGAGCAGGAACTCGCCCGCCACGATGGCGGCCTGCGTGTAGAGCAGGTCGAGGGATCCAAGTGGCCCGCGGCGCGACAGCACGGCGAAGACCAACAGGCCCACCACGACCGTGGGCGTGAACATGCCCACACGCATGCAGAACACCCAGCCGCCCCGCCCATCGCGGCGGTGGATACCCAGCCACGCACCCAGCGGGAAGGCCGCGAGCGCCGCCAGCGTGACCGCCGTCGTCGTGCACAGCACCGTCACCCAAATCGCGTGCAACACGCGCGTGTCGCCGCTCGTAACGAGCCGGAACGCTTCGGCGAAGCCTTCGGTGAGGAACTCCACGCCCCCCCCTAGCCGCCGACGTGGGGGTGAAACAACACGTGCTCCCCCACCCGGAAGGCCGCGATCGCGGCTTGGCCCGCGGGCGAGGTCAGCCACGCCAGCAGCGCGCGCGCGCCCTCCGCGTTCACGTGCGCATGGCGCGCCGGATTCACGAGGATCGCCCCATACGGATTACGCAGGTCCTCGTCGCCCTCGACAAGGACCTGCAACTCGAGCCGCGCGCGGTAGGCCAACAGCGTGCCCCGGTCGGTGAGCACGTACGCGCGCTTCTCGTCCGCGATCGTGAGACAGGGGCCCATGCCCTGGCCAGCGACGAGGTAGCCGGCCCAGCTCGGACGCCCACCCCCCGCGCGCCATAGCGCCTGCTCCCGCACGTCCGTGCCCGAGCCGTCGCCGCGCGCGACGAAGGTCGCCCCTGCGGCCGCGAGGCGCGTCAGCGCCGCCGCACCGTCGCGCAGGCCGCGCACACCAGCGGGATCCGCGGGTGGACCGGCGATCACGAAGTCGTTCCACATCACGTCGCGGCGCTCCACGCCGTGGCCCGCCGCAACAAACGCGTCCTCCAGCGGCCGCGCATGCACGAGCACGAGGTCGGCCTCGCCGCGTTCGCCGAGCGCGAGGGCCTGACCGGTACCCACAGCGATCACGTCTACCCGCAGGCCGGACTCGGCCTCGAACGCCGGCAGGATCGCGCGCAGGAGGCCGCTGTTCTCGGTGCTGGTCGTGGTCGCGAGGCGCACACGGGCCCCCGCGTCCGGAGCATCGCCGCAGGCGGCCAGGGCGCAGGGCACAACCAGAAGAAGGGCGACCATCCGGAGCATGGCGCCCACTGTAGGCCCGCGAGCCGAGGCCCCCACCCGTTGGCAAGCCCGTGATGCCCGCATGACCCGCCAACCGCACCCTCGCCCGTCCGTTGCAGGCGAGGAGGCCCAGCATGAACAAGTCCCGCGTGCTGCTCTTGCTCGCCGCGGTCGCCGCTGCGGCCTTGCTGTTTCTCGTCAACGATCCGGCCGATGCGCCGACCACGCCTGGGCCTGCGTCCACGCCGACCGACGCGAGCGAGGAGCCCGGCGAGGCGGCGGCGCCGCCCGCA
>JAQBWE010000320.1 GCA_027625315.1 Planctomycetota bacterium | reverse complement strand
GATCGCTGCCTTGCGGGCGGACGGCCTCGATGTGCACATGCTCAGCGGCGACACCGCAGCGGCTGCCGGTCACATCGCGCGCGTCGTCGGCATCGAGACGGTCCAGGCTGCCACCGCCCCCGCGGAGAAGGCCGCGTACCTCGCCGCCCTGCCCCACGCCGCGATGGTGGGTGACGGCGTGAACGACGCGCCGGCGCTGGCCGCGGCGCAGGTGGGGATTGCGGTGGGGGGCGCGACGGACGTGGCCACGGCCGCGGCGGGCATCACCCTCGTGCGAGAAGACCTGCGGGCCGTGCCCGAGGCGCTGGCGCTTTGTCGCGCGACGCTGCGCACGATCCGCCAGAACCTGTTCTGGGCGTTCGCCTACAACACGCTGGCGGTGCCGCTGGCCGCGTTCGGCGTGCTGCATCCCATGGCGGCCGCGGGTGCGATGGCGCTGTCGAGTGTCTCCGTCGTGCTCAATGCCCTGCGGTTGCGGACGGTTCGCATCGGCTCCGGTACCCTGGCGCCGTTCTAGGGAACCCCATGCCGCGCCCCATTCCGCCTGCTCGTGACGTGCCCACCCCCGCGCTACCGCTCGCGGTCGTGGGGGACGTGCATGTGTGCGTGGAGGAGCCCGACGTGCTCGCGCGGTTCGTGACGTGGCTCGAGGGACGCGTCGGCTTGGGCGGCACGCTCGTCCTGCTTGGCGACATCTTCGAAGTATGGGTCAACGCGATGCAGCAGCATGATGCAGTGCCCGCGCGTGTGCTGAGCGCGCTGCGCGCCTTGGCGAACGCGGGCACCGAGCTCGTGTTCATGCAGGGCAACCGCGACCTGGCGTTTCGGGGTGCCGACGATCTCGCGCTGACGCTCTGGCCCGACCCCGTCCGCACCAAGCTGGGTTCGCGCACGGTGCTCCTCACCCACGGGGATCAGCTGTGCACGGCCGACTACGGCTATCAGCGCCTGCGGCGAATGTTGCACGGCCCCATTGGCGCGTTCCTGCAGCACGGACTGCCGTACCGCGCACAGCGCTGGCTCGGGGCGGGCGCGCGCGGACTGTCGATGCGGGAGACCGGACGCAAGCCGCGGGCGGACATGGGCATCGACTACGGCGAGGCGCTGCGCTGGATGGACCGCCACGACGCGAACACCATCGTGGCGGGGCATGTGCACACGGGCGTGCACCACCGCCATCCTGACGGCCGCGAGGTGCTGGTACTCAAGGACTGGCAGGCGGGCGGCAGTGTCATCACCTTCGACGGCGAGCGGCTGGTCCTCGAAGCCATCTGAGGGCCGGAGGCCGGGGTCCGCGTAGGCTGGGTGTGTGCGCTACCGCGAGCCCGTCTTCCGACCCCCGTCCGAGGCCGAGTCGTACCTGCTGCCCGTCACCGACGGCTGCAGCCACAACGAGTGCACCTATTGCGCGATGTACCGCACGAAGCGCTTCTCGGTGCGCCCTGAGGCCGACATCCTCGAGGACATTCGCCTCGCGGCGCGCGCGTACCCCGACACCCGGCGTGTGTTCCTGCTCGATGGCGACGCCCTGACGCTGGCCCCCAAGCGCCTCGTGCCCGTGCTCGAGGCCCTGCGAGCCGCGTTCCCTGAGTTGCAGCGCGTCAGCTCCTATGCCAACGCGGTGTCGATCCTGAACAAGACCGACGCCGAGCTCGCGCAGCTCCGCGCGCTGGGCCTCTCCCTGGGCTACCTGGGGCTCGAGTCCGGCGACGAGGCCGTGAACGCGTCCATCGTGAAGGGCGCCACCATCGACGAGCAGGTCGAAGCCGTGCAGCGCGCCCAGGCCGCGGGCATCAAGATGAGCGTCATGGTGCTGCTGGGGATGGGCGGTGCCGAGCGCAGTCGCGAGCACGCGATCGCGACCGGGCAGGTGCTGAGCCGCATGGACCCGCGCTACATCTCTTGCCTGTGCGTCACCCCCGTGCCCGGTACCGAGCTGTTCGACGCCGTGGAGGCTGGCACCTTCCGCATGATCACGCCGGAGCAGACCCTCGTGGAGTTGGCGCTGCTCCTCGAGCACACCGACGTCTCCGGGGCAGTGTTTCGCAGCAACCACGCGAGCAACTACTTGCCGCTCGGTGGGCGCCTTCCGGCCGACAAGGCACGCCTCCTCGCGGCGGTTGATGCCGCCCGCCGGGGCGAGGTCGCGTTGAAGCCGGAGTACCTGCGCGGGCTCTAACCAGAGTTCCTCCGCGGGCTCTAACGGGAGTCGACGAAGGGTTCCTCGCAAAGCCCGCGACTCCCGGTAGGTTCGATCCGTGCGCCGCGCCCTGCCCTTTCTGCTGCTCTTGCTGCTGCCGTGGGCCGTCCACGTGCGCCCGGCCGAGGCGCGCGGTGGCGCCGCGGTCGTCGAGAGCCTCGAGCGACGCATCACGCAGCGGCTGCGCACGGCCGGCGTTGACACCAGCCGCTGCGGCCTGGTGGTTATCGAGCGTGGCCCCGGTCGGCGCGTTGCGTACACGCTCAACCCCGCCACGCCGCTCGTGCCGGCGTCCGCGGCGAAGGTCCTGACGGCTGCCGCGGCACTGGACCTCCTGGGCCCGTCCCACGTGTTCCGCACGCGCCTGACCGCGCGCGGCAACCTGACCGACGACGGCGTCTTGCAGGGCGACCTCGTTCTGCACGGCGCGGGCGATCCGAGCATTTCGGGACGTTTCTTCGACGGCGACGCCTACGCCGTGCCCCGGCGTCTGGCCCGGGCCGCCGCGGAAGCCGGCGTGCGGCGCGTGACCGGCGCGCTCGTGCTCGACCACGGCGGGTTCGATCGCGACTACGTGCACGCCGATTGGACGGCTGCCGACAAGCGTCGCTGGTACGGCGCGGGCGTCGCTGGCCTGGCGTTCAACGACGGCTGCATCGACGTAGAAGTTGAGGGTGGCGCGCGCGCGGGCGCCGCGACCGTGCGGCTGGCCGCCGGGCGCGGCCCGTGGCGCATGGAGAATGGCATCCGCAC
>JAQBWE010000319.1 GCA_027625315.1 Planctomycetota bacterium | reverse complement strand
CCCAGCCGCCCCCGCCCCCCCTCCCCGAGCCCCGTCGCGCAGCAGAGTGCCGCGGCTCGGGCCGCGGCGCCGCGGCCGGCGCAGGGGCCGAGCGACGCACTGCCGTCGAGCCAGACCTCAGTGCGGACATCCCGCTCCGCGTCAAACTGGCGCACGGCGAGCCGCCCCAGCCGGGCCTCGACGCGCCAGTCGACGCGGCGGAGATCGTCGCCAGGGCGATAGGCGCGATGCCCGCGAAACAGGAACCGCCCGCCTTCCCCTCTTACGGCCCGGCGACCATCCGCCACCCCCGCGTGGAGGCGCCGCATGGCACCCGGGACCACGGCGAGCAGTCGTAGGAACGAGCCGGGGAACAAGACCGGATCGATGGTCGGGGTTCGGTTCATACGCACTGGGGAACGTAGGCCGCCGACGGCCGTTCGGGCAACCCACGACGGGCTCCCCTAGGGCTGCGCGCCCTCGTCCTTGCCCTCCTCCGCGTACTGCGGCCGCCCGCGCCAACCGAGCTTGGTGCGCAGGGCCTCGAAGAAGGGGCCGCCGTACAGCCGCACCATGCAAAGCGGCGCGTCGGCGTTCTCGACGTGCAGCGAATCGCCCTCGCCCAGTGCGACGGGGCGGGCACCGTCGACGGTGAACTGTCCCGGCGCGCGCGAACCGCGCGTCGTGAGCGCGATCACGTGCGAGCCAGCGAGAACGATCGGTCGCGTCGCCAGCGAGTGCGGCGCCACGGGCACGATGACGACAGCGGCCAGCGTCGGGTCGATCAAGGGCCCACCGGCGGCCAGCGCGTGCGCTGTCGAACCCGTGGCCGTCGCTAGTATGAGTCCATCTCCCGAGCAGCTGAGCGCTCGCCGGCCATCGATGTCGAGCTCGATGTCGACCATGCGCCCGATGTCCTGACGGCCGATCACGACGTCGTTGAGCGCCAACCACTCGCGGACTTCGCCATCCTCCGCCAGGTGGCGCACGCGCAGACGTGCGCGCTCAGCCACGGCAAAGTCCCCGGCGATCCAGCGCCGAATGCCAGCTTCAAGATCCGCCGGCGCAAGGTCGGCGAGGAACCCGAAGCGCCCATAGTTGACGCCGAGAACGGGTACCCGGCGGTCGCCGAGGCGTTTGGCCACGCGCAGGATCGAGCCGTCGCCGCCGAACACGAGGACGAGGTCGGCTTGGACCTCACGCAGGTCGATCGCGCCATCCAGATCGACCCCCACGACGGTGAGGCTCGACTCCAGGAACGGCAGATGTTGTGCAACTCCGGCCGCAACGCCCCTGCGGCTGCGGTCTCCGACGATCAACACGCGGCGGGGGTCACGGGCCATGGAGAGGCAGGGTAGCGCGAGGAGTCGGGCAAGGCTCCTCCGGGCGTGGGATGCCTGCGATAAAAGGGGCCGCATCAGCCCTGAGGAGCCCCACCATGGACGTCGCCGTGAGCAGCCAAGACTACAAGGTCAAGAACATCCGACTGGCGGAGGATGGCCGCAAGGACATCCGCATTTCGGAGCCGGAAATGCCCGGTTTGATGGCCCTGCGCGAGCGCTATGCCGCCAGCAAGCCGCTCGCAGGCGCGCGAATCGCGGGTTGCCTCCACATGACCGTCGAGACGGCCATCCTCATTGAGACACTGCAGGAGTTGGGCGCGAGTGTGCGCTGGTCGTCGTGCAACATCTTCAGCACGGAGGATCACGCGGCCGCAGCCGTTGCCGCCGCCGGGACGCCCGTGTTCGCCTGGAAGGGCGAGACCGATGAGGAGTACGACTGGTGTATCGAGCAGTCGCTGCGCTGGCCCGACGGCAGCGGCCCCAACATGCTGCTCGATGACGGCGGCGATCTCACGGCCATCGTCCACGAGCGCCACCCGGGCATGCTGACCGAGATCAAGGGCCTGACGGAAGAGACGACCACGGGTGTCAGCCGGCTGTACCGCATGCACGAGGCGGGTCAGCTGAAGGTGCCTGCGATCAACGTGAACGACTCCGTCACGAAGTCGAAGTTCGACAATCTGTACGGCTGCCGCGAGTCGCTGGCCGATGGCCTCAAGCGCGCCACCGGCGTGATGGTCGCGGGCAAGGTCGTGGTGATCGCGGGCTACGGCGATGTGGGCAAGGGCTGTGCCCAGTCCATGCGCGGCCTCGGTGCGCGAGTCCTCATCACCGAAATCGATCCCATCTGCGCGCTCCAAGCCGCGATGGAGGGTTTCGAGGTCACGACCATGGAGGCGGCCGCGCCCGCGGGCGACATCTTCGTGACGGCCACGGGCTGCCGGGACGTCATCACCGGCGCACACATGCAGCAGATGAAGGACAACGTCATCGTCTGCAACATCGGCCACTTCGATCACGAGATCGCTGTTCGCTGGCTCGAGAAGACGAAGGGCTGCAGCGAAGAGAACATCAAGGACCAGGTCGACCTGTTCACGCTGCCCGGCGGGAACCGGCTGATCCTGCTCGCCCGCGGCCGACTCGTGAACCTCGGCTGCGCCACGGGCCACCCGTCGTTCGTCATGAGCAGCAGTTTCACGAACCAGGTCCTGGCTCAGCTCGCCCTTTGGCAGGCCGAGACGCCCTTCGAGCTGGGCGTGCACGTACTGCCCAAGCACCTCGATGAAGAGGTCGCGCGGCTTCATCTCGGGAAGTTGGGCGTGCGTCTCACGCGCCTCTCCGACGAGCAGGCTGAGTACATCGGCGTGCCCGTCGAGGGCCCGTACAAGCCGGAGCACTACCGCTACTAACTACGATGTCCGCCGGACACGAGCCCGACCTGGCGCGGCGCTTCCTCGCGGAGGGCGCGGCCCTCGTGGACGCGGCGCTCGACCGCTGGCTCCCGCAGCCGCACCCGCACGCACCGCGGCTGGCGGAGGCGATGCGCTACTCGATCTTCGCCGGCGGCAAGCGCTTGCGGCCGGCGCTGGCCATCGCCGCCTCGCGCGCCGCGGGCGGGTCCGACGAAGCGGTTCTTCCGTTC
>JAQBWE010000318.1 GCA_027625315.1 Planctomycetota bacterium | reverse complement strand
CTCGGCGAGCACGCGGGCGTGCGCGTCACGGGGCCGCTGCTGCGGGCGGGGGCGTGTGCCACGCGCCGCGATCCGGCGCACTTTGGCCTGCGCCCGGATCGGCGCACGCTGCTCGTGACCGGCGGCAGTCTGGGGAGCGAGCGGCTCTACGAGCGGTTCCTCGACGGGCTGGAAGCGGCGCTGGCCGCCGATCCCGCGCGGGCTGAGCGCATTCAGATCTTGCACGCCACCGGCGCGACGGGCCTAGATCCCGCGGCGCGGTACGCCGCCCTGGGCCTGACCCACGCCGTCGTGCCGTTCATTCACGACATGGGCGCGGCCTATGGCAGCGCGGATCTCGTGCTTTGCCGCGCGGGGGCGAGTACGTGTGCGGAGCTCCTCGCCACGCGGACGCCCGCCGTGCTCGTGCCCTATCCCCACCACGCCGACCGGCAGCAGTTTGAGAACGCCGCGCCGCTCGTGGCGGCAGGCGGTGCCGTCGTCGTGGAGCAGGAGGCCCTCACGCCCGCCGGCGTGGCGCGGGAGGTGCTCGACCGGCTCGAGGATCCGGCCGCGCTCGCAGCGATGCGGGCCGGCCTCAGCGCGAATTCCACCGACGCGAGCGGTGAAACCGCGGACGATCTGATCCGATTCCTAGGATGGGCGCGGTGATGTCGCTACCCCTGGAGACGATCGAGCGCGTATGCAGCAGCCCGCGACCGTGACGCCGCGCCTGTCCCTGACGGGGGTTCGAAGCGCCTATCTCATTGGCGTCGGTGGCATCGGTATGCGTGCGGCGGCTGAAATCCTGCGCGCCCGGGGCGTGGAAGTGCGTGGCTCCGACCGCGCGCCGCCGCCCGGGGCCGCGCGCGACGACGCGCCGCTACCCGACGGATTGGATCTCGTCATCTGGTCGGCCGCGATCCCGCCGTCGCATCCTCAGCGCCGTGAAGCTGCGGCACGCGGCCTGGCTGGCTGGCGCTACGCCGACTTGATCGGGGCCCTGATGGCTGATCGCGTCGGTGTGTGCGTCGCCGGTAGCCACGGCAAGACGACCACCTCCGCCTTGGTGGCGTCGGCCTTGATGCACGCGCGCCGGGATCCGACGTTCGTGGTGGGGGGGCGCGTTCTCGGGCATGGGGGCGGAGCGCGCGCCGGCGCGGGCACCCACTTCGTGGTGGAGTCGTGCGAGTTCGACCGTTCGTTCCACGCGCATCGCCCCGACATCGCGATCGTGACGAACGTGGACGAGGACCACCTCGACTACTACGCCGACCTCGCCGAGATTCAAGAGTCGTTTCGCGTGTTCGCGGCGCTGCTGCCCGCGGGCGGCACGCTCGTCGTTAATGACCCCTACGCCCACCTCTTTGCCGACGATCCGCGCTTGGCATGCGCGGTTGCCAGCTACGGCTTCTCGCCGGATGCGCATTGGCACGTGGGCACGCCGCGGCCCATCGCCGGGGGCGCCGCGTCCGCGTTCGAGGTGACGGAGCGCGGGCAGGCGCGCGGCACGTTCGAGGTGCCGCTCGCGGGTGCTCACAACGTACTCAACGCCACAGCCGCCCTCGTGGCGCTGTCGGCTTGTGGGCTCGGCTTCGATGAGATTCGCGCGGCCCTGGCGGCATTTCCCGGCGTGGCCCGGCGCCAAGAGGTTGTCGTCGAGCGCGGTGGCATCACCGTGATGGACGACTATGGCCACCATCCGGCCGAGATTCGCGCCACCCTGCGCGCGTTGCGGCAGCGCTACGAAGGCCGCCGCCTGCTCGTGGTGTTTCAGCCGCATCAGGCCAGTCGAACGCGCTGCCTGATGAAGGACTTTGCCGCCGCATTGGCGGAAGCGGACGAGGCGTGGCTGCCGCCGATCTACTTCTCGCGTGACAGCGAGGAGGAGCAGCGGGCCGTCACGTCAGCTGATCTCGCGCGCCACGTGCGCAACGAGGGCGGCCTGGCGACGGCGCTGGACGATCTCGACGAGGCGATCGCGCATGGCTTGCGCGAGCTGCGCCCCGGCGATGTGCTCGTGACGATGGGGGCCGGCAACGTGGATGAGGTGGCGCATGGTCTTGCCGCACGCCTTCGCTGACGCCGCCGCGCGCGCGGAGCGACTCGCTGGCCGGACGTCGCTCGGCGTAGGCGGCACCCCCCGCTGGTTGTTCGAGCCCGAGGACGAAGCGGCCTGTGTCGAGGCCGTGCTGCTGTGTCGCGCGAATGATGTGCCGCTGCTTGTGCTCGGCGGCGGCTGCAATTTGCTGGTGGAAGATGGCGCCATCGAGGCGGCGGTCATCGCTACGCGTCGCTTGCGAGGCTTTGCGATTCACGAGGACCGTGTCGAGGTCGGGGCGGGTCAGGGCTTCCCGGATCTCGTGCGGCGCTCCATCGAGCTCGGCATCCCCGGTCTGCCGGGCTGTCCGGGCATCCCCGGCAGCGTCGGCGGCGTCGTGGCCATGAATGCCGGCGGCCGCTTCGGCTGTGTCGCCGACGGGCTCCTCGCGGTGCGCGGCGTAGACCGTGCGGGCGAGCGGTTCCAGCGCACCATCGAACCCGGCGACCTCGGCTACCGGAGCAGTCCTTTCCGCGGCCAGCTGGTTACGGGGGCGACGTTTCGGCGGGACCCTGCCTGGACGCCCGAGCGCGGGGCGGCCCTGTTTCGCGAGGCCATGGACTGGAAGCGATCGTCCCAGCCGCTGTCTGCCCGCAGCGCGGGCTGCATGTTCAAGAATCCTGGGTCGGGCGCGTCGGCTGGCCAGTTGATCGAGACGGCCGAATTGAAGGGGTTGCGCATCGGCGCGGCCATGGTCTCGACGCAGCACGCCAACTTCATCGTCAATCTGGGTGGCGCCAGCGCGTCGGACGTGCAGGCGCTCGTCGCTCGCGTCCAGGCCGGTGTGCGCCGCCATCATGGCGTCGAACTTGAGCTCGAGGTCGAGACGTGGCGCGCCGGCGGAGCGTAGCTCCGCCAGCGTGGGGTTACGCGTAAGCGTTCACCGCCCATGCGC
>JAQBWE010000040.1 GCA_027625315.1 Planctomycetota bacterium | reverse complement strand
CCCGCCGGTGCGCCCTGCCCGTGGAGGCCTTGCGATGAGCGGCGCGAACGTCCAAGCGGGGGCCGTGCTCGCGGTGACGCACCTGAAGGTGCACTTCCCCACTAAGCGCGGCACGGTGAAGGCAGTGGATGGTGTGGACTTCGCGCTCCAGCCGGGGGAGACCCTCGGGTTGGTGGGCGAGTCGGGCTGTGGCAAATCGACGGTCGCCCGCAGCATCGTCGGGCTCGTCCGGCCCACGTCGGGCCGCATCGAGCTCAACGGCCAAGAGATCCAGGGCCTCTCGGCGGACGTCATGCGGCCCCTGCGCGCGCAGATGCAGATGGTCTTCCAGGACCCCTACGCCAGCCTCAATCCGCGCATGACCGTGGCGTCGATCATCGCCGAGCCGTTTCTGATCCACCACGGTCGCCGCGATACGGACCCGGAAGTCTGCGAGCTGATGCGGCAGGTCGGCCTGGACGCCTCCATGCGCCGCCGCTACCCCCACGAGTTCTCGGGTGGCCAGCGCCAGCGCGTGGGTCTCGCCCGCGCCCTGGCCTTGAATCCGGCGGTGATGCTGCTCGACGAGCCCGTCTCCGCGCTGGACGTATCCGTTCAGGCCCAGGTGATGAACCTGCTCGACGAGCTCAAGCGCGAGCGGGGGCTCACCTACCTGTTCATTGCCCACAACCTCGCCGTCGTGCGCCACATGAGCGACCGCGTCGCGGTCATGTACCTCGGTCGTATCGTCGAGTTGGCCGACCGCGACACGATCTACCGGGCCCCGGCGCATCCGTACACTCGGGCCTTGCTCTCGGCGGTGCCCGTGCCGGATCCGGTGATCGAGCGGCGCCGCGAGCGCATCCGGCTCGTAGGGGAGCTACCGAGCCCGACGGCCGAGATCCGCGGCTGCCCGTTCCGCACGCGCTGTCCCGAGGCCTTCGAGCGCTGCGCGCAGGAGGCGCCGGCGCTGCAGGAGCACCAGCCCGGTCAGTTCAGTGCCTGCCATCTGAACGAGCAGGCGTAGTCCCCATGGCCGCACCGCGCCGCATTCACACCCAGAACGCTCCGGCCGCCATCGGGCCCTACAGCCAGGCGGTGGTCCACGGGGACGTCGTGTACACGGCGGGCCAAATCGCCCTGGATCCGATCAGTGGCGCCCTTCTGGGCGCGGGCGACGCCGCCGCGGAGTGCGAGCAGGTCCTCAAGAACCTCACGGCGGTCCTGGCGGCGGCTGGGACGAGTTTCGAGCACGCCCTGCGCTGCGAGGTCTACCTGCTGGACCTGGCCGACTACGCCGCCGTGAACGAGGTCTACGCCCGGCACATGGGCACGGCCGCGCCCGCCCGGGTCGCCATTCAGGCCGCGGCGCTGCCCCGGGGTGCCCGGGTCGAGATCGCCTGCGTCGCCGCGATCCCGTAGGACCAGCGCGGGGCGGTATCCTCTCGCTATGCCCGACGCCCGCCTCGACCTCGTCTTCTTCGACGTAGACGACACGCTCTACAGCACGACCGCCTTTGCGGAGCGGGCGCGGCGCGATGCCATCGGCGCCATGATCGACGCGGGCTTGCGCGTGAGTCTGGAGCAGGGCCAGATCGAGTTGGGCGAGGTGGTGACCGAGTTCGCGAGCAACTACGCCGAGCACTTCGACCGGCTGATCGATCGCCTGGGGCCCGAGGCCTACGCCGGCCACAACCGGGCCGTGCTGGTGGCCGCGGGTGTCGTGGCGTACCACCGCACGAAGGAGCAGGGCTTGCACATCCTGCCCGACGCGCTCGAGGCCCTGGAGGCTCTCCATGGCGCCGGCGTGCGGCTCGGCGTCATTAGCGCCGGGCTGCAGGTCAAGCAGGCCGAGAAGCTCATCCGGCTCGGCGTCCTGCGCTTCTTCGATCCGACCTCGATCTTCTTCAGCGATCAGGTGGGGGTGTCCAAGCCCAATCCCAAGCTCTACACGCTCGCGTGCAAGCGCGCGGGGGTGAAGCCGGCGCGGGCCCTCTACATCGGTGATCGACCCGACCACGACGTCGCGCCGGCGGCCAAGGCCGGGCTGCGCACCGTCTACTACTCAGGGGCCGGCGGCAAGTACGCCGGCTGCGCGCGCAGTGGGGCGGATCATGACCTCGCCGATCTACGCGCCCTGCCCGCGTTGCTCAGGGACGTCTACCACCTGTAGCCGCTCCGAGCACCGCCGCGGCAGCGGACATGAGCAGCGGGTCCAAAAAAGAAAGAGGCCCGCTGACCGTAGTCAGCAGGCCTCCTTCGTTCGGGGCGCCTTCGCTCAGGGTGCCTTCGTTTGGGGTGCCTTCGATTGGCGCCCCCCGCGGGCGATCAGTTGCCGAGCAACTGCTCTTCCTCGGCGGTCAGATCGGTGATCTGCGCGCGCACGAGAATCATCACGTGGTTGACCTCGTCACTCCGGCCCTTACGGCTGAAGAGGAACGAGAGCACCGGGATCTTGGCGAGGAGAGGGGTCTCCGACGCGCGATCCACCGTAGTGATGCTCTTCAGGCCGCCGATCAGGATCGAACCCCGGTCCGGGATGCGGACCGTGGTGCGCGCCTGCTGCAGGCGCAACTCCGGGAGCTGAATGATGACCGGCGCGAACGCCGCGGCGAGCGACGTAGCGAACGTCGGGATCGGCTCGAGGAGATCCGCCACGGTCGGCTGCAGCTCAAGCGTGATGTACCGGCGGTCGTTCGAGACCGTGGGGCGCACGTCGAGGGTCAGGCCGTCCTGGATGATGCCCACGATGGGATCCGCGATGAACGAGGTCTGGGCGACCTCGACGTCGAAGTCCTGGATGTAGCTCAGCTGGTTCACGACCGTCAGGTTCGCGCGCTGCGTGTTGTAGACGGTGATGACCGGGGCGGTGAGCGTACGAGCCGAGAGGCTCTTCTCCGTCGCGCGGAGGATCATCGACATCTGCAGGTCGTCCAGGTACGCGAGCGTGAAGGTGGAGCCACCGACGCTCGAGAGGACGCTACCCAGCGGGTTGTCGAAGATGTTCTCCGTGCGGCCGCGGAAGTCGCCGTCCGCGCCGTCGTTGAAGTACGCACCAGCGGACGGGTTCAGCGCGGCGGCAGCCGGAAGACCGGCGCCCGCGTTGTCACGACCGGCCGAAGCCGCGTCCTCAAGGCCGTTCGTCACGTCGTCGAGGTTGACCAGCGTGCCGGGCGTCTGACCGCCGAGGCCACGGAAGTCCATGCCGACGTCGCGCAGGAAGTTCTCGCTGATCTCGAGGAAGCGCGTCTCGACCGTGACCACGATGCCGGCGAAGCCGCGCAGGTCGTCGAGGAAGCGGGCCACCTGCTCGTTCACATCAGCGGTCGCCTTGACGACGAGCGTCTGCTCGCCCTGGCTGCGGATGTCGGCACCCTCGGTGCTCTCCCAGAAGGTCGGGTTGACCGAGCCCTTGATCAGCTCGATGAGCTCGTCCACCTGACCGTACGGGTAGATGGGCTCCTCGTCCTCGCCGCCGAACAGCGGGTTGTCCTCGTCCGACACGTCGTCGGGACCGACCAGCTGGATTTGGGGCGGGCGGAAGTTCGTGAGCCCGCTCGTCAGGTCGGCGACCGCGTGGATCTGAACCTGCAGGTTGGTCTTGATGTACTCCTTCTTCGTGAACTGGACGATGTTGCCCTTCGTCGTCCACACCACGTCCTCGCCGCCGGCGCTCTGCAGCATCGTCAGAGCCGTCGAGAGCGAGACGTCGGAGAGGTTGAGGCCCGAGACCGGGTTCTCGTTGATCTCACCGGCCACGCGCGGGTCGGTCATGATGTTGAAGCCGGTCTGGAGCTGGAGCGTCTTGACGACCTCCTGGAACGACTGGTTGTCCACGTTGAGGTTGACGCTCGTGCCCTTGACCTTGGCCATGAGCTCAGCGGCCTCGGGATCGGCCTCGACGTTGCCGAACGTCGGGCGCTGGTTGGCGCGCGTGGCCGAGATCTTCTCCCAGAACTTGCGGCTGGGCCACTGCAGGATCTTCTGCTGCGGAACGCGCGTCGCCTGGATGTCGTCGAGCCACTGGCGGAAGGCGCGCTTCTCGCGGTGCAGGTGATCGGTCGTCACCTTGCTGTGGCGCGCGCGGCTCGAGGCGAGCTGGATCTCACGGGCCTTCGTGTTGTCGGGCTGCTCGTCGAGAATGCGGTTGGCCAAGTGCTCGGCCTGGTCGAACTGCTCGCGCTGGAAGGCCTCGATGGCCGAACCCATGAGGCGCTCGAGGCGCTCCATCTCCTGGATGAGGCGCTGCTCCTCGCTCGCGGCCATCTCCTGCAGACCATCTTCGACTGCATCTTGGCGCGCCATCCGCGCGTCCTGGGACTTGGCGTACTTGGCCTGACGGAGACCGTCGCTGGCCTCCTTCTGCATGCTGCCCCAATCGATCTCGTAGGGCGAGCTGTTGATCAGGAACAGCGCGTCGTCGAACGCCTCGATGGCGCTGTCGTAGCGACCATTCGTGAGGTGCACGCGACCCATGTTCGTGAGACGTGCAGCCTTGGTGCGCTGCTCGTCGATGCGCACGCTGGCCACGTCGGCCTGACGGGCGGCGTAGCTGTCGGCGTCGGCGGTGCGCCGGCCGAGCAGGGCCTGCACTTCGCGCAGCTCCCAGTTGGCATCGCGATCGGACGGATCGAGCTCACGCGCCTCGAGAAGCAGCTTCTCGGCCTCGTGGTACTCGCCGTTGCGAATGTTGGCCTGGGCGGCCTCGACCTTCTGGCGCACGACGAAGCGAACCTTGTCCGCTTCGACTGCCTTGGTCATGGCGAGCTCGTCGGCCATGCCGTTGGCGCCATCGGAAGCAGCCCCGCTGTCAGCGGCGGGCATGTCGTCCATGGGCGCCTCGGCCAGTTCCATCACAGCCGGCTCGCCGCCCGCGTCGGGTACGGCGATGGTGCGACGGCCGCGGCACGCCACGAAGGCGAACGCGACGAGGAGGACGAGTGCGAGTCGGATGGTGTTGCGCATCGATCGATCCTGTCTGTCTGTCTGTTTCGAAACTTGCGGTCTGAATCGAAATCGGTCGTTGGAAAGCGGGGAGCAGGTGACTGCGGAACCAAGCGGCTGGAACGAAAGCGCCGGCGCCTGCGAGCCTGGTCCGCGTGCGCGCGAACCCGCCTGCAACCCTCCGGCTCTCTCGGCCCGAACTGCTTCGGACGCGGGAGTGCTGGTCGGCCCGCCGCTCCCGACGGCAAGCCTTCCCTCCTACGGGCGCACAGGACACCCGGAACCGGTCATGTCCTTGTCATAAGCACCGTGGGGAAAAGCGGATACCGGCGTCGGGTAGACGATTGTCAGCCCCGATCCGTCACCGGCAGGTGCCGAGCCAGATTTCGCGCTCTCGGCGGCTTTCGCAGTGGGCCTCCGCCTGGGCGCAGGCCGCCGCGTGGGACCCGGCTGGGAGCAGGCGTAACTCCTCCAGCCGCCCGGTCAGGCGAGCCCGCAGCAACCAGTAGCGGCAGCCCGGCGCGGGTACCTCGCGGGCCAGGAGCTCCAGGCGCTCGAGCATGGCCGCCTCGTGACTCATCGCGTCGGCACCGCAGGCGCGCACCAGGGTCTCGGTGTCCTTGCGACCGAGCTCGAAGGCGCGCAGATAGGCCGCCGCGGCGCGGGTGAAGGCGCCGCCAGCGCCCTCTGTCGTCAGAGCCCACTCGTTGCGGGCCTCACCCTCCCAGAACGCGCGCTCCGGGCTGCCCGCGAGCAGGTGGGGGCGGTCCAGGGCCGCCAGCCGCTCAAGCGCCGCTTCCAGGGCCTGGCGGCGCCGCTCCGGCGGCAGCCGGCGGCTGGCGAGGATCGGCAGCTTGACCGCATCGAGGGCTTGGTGCTGGAGGATGCCTACGTGGGGATCCAGCAGGCGGGCGTTCTCCTCCGGCGAGAGGAAGGGCGCCACGGGCCCGCCGCCGCCGTAGCCGCCAGCGGAGTCATTGCCCGTGCCCATGCGGGCGCTGTTCTCTGATTGCCTGTATTCTGCAAGTGCTTTCCCAAGAGCCCGCACCTCCGGGGTGTCCGGCGGCAGGGCGATGGACTCGAGGATTCGGCGCCAGCCCAGGCGCGGCAGCCACGCCAGTCGGTCCCGGCCCGCATCGACGAGGGAGCCGGTCGGGCCATGGGCGGCGCTCAGTTGCGCAAAGCGGTGGACTTGATGGCCGTAGAGCGACTCTGCGAAGCGGATCCGGTCGGCGGGGGCGGGGGCGGCGAGGAGATCTCGGCCGGTGCCCGGCCCCGTGTGCTGCGGCCAAGCGACGCCAGCAAGCCCGGCCAGCGTCGGGGCGACGTCCGCGAGGTCCGCGGGGTCCGCGCGCTGAGCTGGCCCGCGTCCGGGCACGCGCAGTAGGAACGGCACGCGCAGCACGCCGTCTGCGAGGAGGAAGCCGTGCGTGGGCTCCTTGAGCTCGCCCAGGGCCTCGCCGTGATCGGAGGTGAACAGCACGGCGGCGTCGGAACCGCGCGTGGCGTCAAGTCCGGACAGGAACGTACCCACGACCGCATCGGCGGCTGCGATGTCGCCGGCATAGGTCCCGTTGGCCACATACGGCGCGTGCGGCTCGAAGATGTGCACCCACACGAACACGCGCGCATCGCGGGGTTGCGCGCGCAGCCAGGCGAGCGCGAGCGCTACGGTTTCTGCGCCCGCGCGTTCGGCGACGGTCGCCTGCGAGGTGTCGTCGAGGTCCCCGTCGTCGTAGTGATCAAACGCCTGGTCGAGTCCGTAGCGCTTGCCAAGCACGGCACACGAGACGAACGCCGCCGTTCTCCAGCCCGCGTCCCGCAGCACTTCCGGAAGTAAGGGAAAGCCCCGCGCGGCGCGCGCAGGTAGATGGCCGTACGTGTTCAGCCGCACGCCTGTCGCGGCCGGCGGCAGTCCGGCCAGCATCGTCGTGTGCGCGGGCAGCGTCAGCGGCACGGGCGTGCGCGCGTCGGTAAACGCGAGCCCCGTCGCGGCGAGCCGATCGACCTGCGTGGTCCGCGGCACCGGCGCGTCGGCGTCCGGCGGCGCATAGGCCGAGACGTGATCAAACCGCCATGTGTCGCCCGTGAACAGGACGATGGTCTGCGGCACGGCGGGGGCGTCGTCGCCCCCGCAGCCCACGATCAAGCCCCCGCAGAACGCGGAGAGGACGAAGGCCAGCACGAGCACGCGACGCGACACCGCCCAAGCCTACCGTGCTGCGCCAGCTAGCGCGCGTAGCTCGTGGCTCCGCCGCGCCCGGGGCAACGGGCCTTCGCCTCCGCCGCTAGCGGGGAGCCGCGGCCCCCTCGAAGCGAACGTCCGTCATGCCGACGGCCAGAAAGCTGTCGAGGAGGGCGACCACGTCGCCGTGCGGCACCGAGCCCCCCTGGGGCGGTGGCGCGACGATCTCGCCCTTCACCCCGGAGGCGGGGCCGCCGTAGATCGCGACGCGCTCGCGTAGCGCGGTCGTAATGGCCGCGAGCGTCGCGTCGTACTCCCGCACACGCGCCGGCGACTCGCCCGCGCGTCCCTGCCACCCCATGGGCAGCCGGAACTGCAGGGCGCCATCGAGCTTCACAAAGGTGTAGGCGTGCTCAGACCGCTCCACATTCCGCCGAAAGACCCGCAGCGTGATCTTGTCCTCCACCGGCGCAGGCGAGGGTCGTATGTCGGTGCCCATGTTCTTGGGCAGCATCGACTCGATCCGCTCATCGATCGTCTTGAACTTCAAAGACAGCAGGAAGAAGATGATCAGCTGGAAGACGATGTCGATCATCGGCGTCATGTTGAGCTCGGTTTGGTCCGGCTCTTCGAGGCGCAAGTGCATGGGGAATCCGTTCCGGGTCGACGAAGACGACCGCCCCCTGGACGGGGGGCGGCGGATCGGACGCAAGCGGCGGGGGCCCGAAGCTCAGGTGCATGGGCCACCTGGCGGAGCTACCGCCGCGCCGAGGGAACGACTCGGCTGGAAACAGCGCGCGCGCCCGGGGACGACCGGGCACGAGCGACTCAAACCGACCCGGTCGTTGGACCGGGCCTAGCGAGCAGGACTAACCGCCCGCAGAGCGGGCGTTGCGTTCCGTCGTTGTGAGGGGCGAGGCCGCGCCCTCGAAGACGACGTCGAGCATGCCGAGCTCGAGGAAGATGTTCAGTACCTGCACCACGTCACCGTGGGGCACGGCACCACCCTTCGGGGGCGGGGCGACGATCTCGCCCTTGACCTCTTCGGGGTTGCCTCCGTGGGCCTTCATCTTGCCAGCCACGATCGAGCGGATGGCGGCGATCTTGCCGTCGTACTCCGCGACCCGATCAGCGGTCTCCTTCTCGTGGCCCTTCCAGTTCATGGGCAGGCTGAAGGTCGTCGAGTCGTTGTCGATCTTGACCAGCGTGTAGGCCTTCTCCGTGTCGTCCATGTCCCGGCGGAAGACCTTGATCTTCACCTTGAGGAAGTCCTCAGGGAACGAGGGCGTGGGGGCAAGGCCGCGATCCTTCGGCAGCATCGACTCGATGCGGCGGTCGATCGTCTTGAACTTGAGGGACAGGAGGAAGAAGATGATGAGCTGAAACACGATGTCGATCATCGGTGTCATGTTCAACTCGGATTCTTCGACCTCAGGCAGCTTGACAGCCATAGGTGCTCCTTTCTGCTCGTCGAAGGCCGACTAGTTCCCGTCCTCGGTGGGCGGCTTCTTCACGGCGAAGTGCAGCTTGTAGATCTTGATCTGCGGGTCGGCGCAGGCCTGCATGATCCACTGCACGTACTTCCACTTCGCACCCCAGTCCGCGTGAATCATCACGGGCACCTTCGACGCGCCGTCGGGCTCGCGCAGGAGGGCGGTACCACCACCCTCATTGTGAACCTGGCGCAGCGCCGTCTTGAGCGCCTGGATGTTGTCGTCCTGGATGCCCGGATCGGCGGAGGCCAGGTCGAACTCCTGGCCACGGAAAATGATCTTCCCTTCGCGGGTGAGGTTGACGATGAAGCGCGGAACGATCGTGTTGGGATCTTCCTTGTCTTCAACGCCCTCCGTCGCATACGGCAGCTCGACCGGGATGTATTCCTTCGTTGACAGGTCGATCGTCAGCATGAAGAACACGACCAAGAGGAAGGTAATGTCGATCATTGGGGTCATGTTCAGCTTGGCATCCTCGCTGGGCGGGATGACGTCAGTTGCGGCCATGGAGTGACCTCCGGGATCGGGTCGGGCGCGTGCGGGGGGAAACGGTCCGTGGCACCCGGACGGGGGTGCCGGTGGGAATCAGCGGGTGCGGCCGGTCTCACCGACCGCACCCGTTGCAGCTCGCTTTAGCGGTTGCGGAAGCGCTCGGTCATCTCTTCGAGAACCTCGGCGAAGTGGATCGAGATCCGCGTCGCCCGGTTCCGGAAGAACTGGTAGGCGGTGACGGCCGGGATCGCCACGAGGAGACCAAGGAACGTCGTCACGAGCGCGGCCGAGATACCGCCGGCCAGGTGGGCCGGAGTCACCTTCGCGCCCATGGTCACGATCACATTGAAGGCCGTGATCATACCGGACACCGTACCGAACAAGCCGAGCAAGGGGGCCACGTTCGAGAGGAACAGCATCCAGCTGACGGTCTGCTGGAGCTTGACCGCCTCGATGCCCGCGGCGTTCTCCATGGCTTCCTTGACCTTCGGGTAGCCCTCACCGAGACGCGGGAGACCCGCGGCGAGTGAGCGCGTGACGAAGTTGGGCTCGCTCTCGCAGAGCTCGAGCGCCTCTTGGTACTCGTCTTCTTCGAGGAGTGCTTCGACCTCGTCGATGAGCTCAGGCGGGCAGATCTTCGCAGCGCGGATGTTCACCGCGAACTGGATGATCAACGCGAGCGTCACGATCGAGAGCAGGATGATGACCCAGCCGATCCATCCGCCGTCGTTCAGGATCGACTCCATGAAACTGCCGCCTTCGCCTTCTTCGGCGAAAGCTGAGGGGGCGAACATGACCGACGTCGCGAGGACGAGGGCAATGAGAACAAACGCGCTGATCTTGGACATGGCTGTGTCGGTCTCCGAAACCTTGGCCCCGCGGTTGGGGATTCTGGGATGAGCGCGAAAGCGTACCCTCGCGCGTGTTTGGTTGCTACTTACTACGGGTACTCTGAGGCTCCCGGCCTCGGCTCAAAAGGCTGTTCTCTGCGGGCTTGCGGGCCGCCCTGGCGCTTTTTCACTAGCGGCGGGCCCACTCGCTGTCGGGGTACTGCTCGCGCAGCGTCTTGATGGCCTCGTCAGCCATCGTTTCGTACATCGCCTTGACGTCCTTCTTGCCCGCCGCCTCCTTGGCGGCGGCCCCGGCGACCTGGGCGAGATAGTAGAGCGCCCGCGCGTGCTGAGCGGGCACCTGGAAATACTGGACCGTGACGGTCTTGAACGCGAGGAGGGCCTCTTCGTTGCGGGGCTTCGGCTCGTTCAGGTAGGCCAAGCCGATGCCGTTCAGGCCAACCGCCTGGGCCGCGGGATCGCGCGCCCCGGCGACTAGGGCGTCGATGGCCGGCTGCGGCCAGTTCTTGCCCTTCGCGTAGGCGCGGACCTCGTCCGGCGCACCCTTGGCGATCCAGGCGCGCAGGGCCGAGAACTTAGCCGCCGACTTGGCGTCCTCGGCGTCCTTCAACTTGATGCGGGCCACGTGCATGTGGGCTTGGCTCCACCAACGCCCGCACTGCCGACGCATGTAGTCGCGGGTCTCCTGCTCGAGGAGCACCTCCATGGTCGGCATGGCCGCCCGGTAGCCGTCTGCAGCCGCCGTGAGGTCGTTCTTGGCCTCGGCGATGACGCCCGCGCCGATGACACCCTCGTAGGTCCAGCGGGGATCCAGCTTGACGCGGCTTGCGTCGTTCTGGAGCTGCGTAAACGTGGCCTGCGCCTCGTCGAAACGGCCGAGGCCCGCCAGGGCATGGGCCTTGATCCAGGTGGCCTCGGGGAAGAACCGGCTGTTGCCGCCCTCGAAGCGGCCCAGGAAGCCGCCCGTGGTCTGCTTGCCATCGCCCCCGGGGACCTGCACATCGTCCACAGCGAAGAGCGCGTCTTCGAACCCCGCCTTGTCCTGGCCGGCCTTGTCCTGGCCGGCCTTGGCCTTCAGGAGCAAGGCCTTGGCGTAGTAGAAGTGCGCGTACTCGCTCTCCCAGCCGGGGCGCTTGGACTTTCCGGCCGGATCGTTCTCCGTGAAGCTCTGGTAGCCCTTGCGCTCGCCGGTATCGAAGTCGATCTTCCACCCGCCGCCGCTCAACTCCTTCAATGCGCGCGCCGCCTCCGCGAAGTTGCCGCGCTCAAGCTCGCTGAGGGCGGACGCCACACCGAGAGCAGTGGGCGTCTTGTCGGCGTGGTCGATCCGCACGACGGTGACCGTCGGGATCGACTTGTCGGCTGAGCGCTCGCGCTCGCGGTACTTGATCTCGGTCCAGGTCTCCGAGCTGATGCTGAAGCAGCGCACCGTGCTCTCCACGCCGGTCTGCAGGTCGCGGACGAGGATCTCGTCGGCGCGGGCCGGGGCCGTGGTGAGCAAAAGGGCGCTCGCCAGAGCGCCAAGGGTCAGGGTCAGCCGCGTGCGATGGGTCATGGGAAATCCTCGCGGAGGGCGGCCCGAGCTGCCCCCCGTGTTCGAACCGTGCTCGTTACTTCTTCTCGTTGCCGTTGCCGTTGCCGTTACCCGACCGAATCGGCGGGTTGAGGTAGACGTCGTCCATGCCGCTCATGCCGGCGCGCGTGCGCAGGATCTTGATGCGCCCGAAGAGCGCCTTGAACTGATCACGCGTGCGCGGCCGCTCGTCGTCGCCGAGATCGGGATTGGTTGTGTTGACGCCGCGCAGAATCATCGAGGCGCTGTCGATCCAGTCGATCGCGGTGGGGGAGAGCTGGTCAGCCGGTCCCGCCGTGCGCGCCTCGATCTCCGCGCCCGTGACGCGAGCGCTGAGGCGCACCACCTGGGCCGCCCACCACGTCTCGCCGTTCTCCTCCGCAGCCCAGGTTCCGGAGAGCAGGCTGCTCGACAGGTTGTAGGCCTTCATCATGTGCTCCGGCGCGCCGGACTCCACGTACACGCGGCCCAGGGCGAGGCGGAAGTCATCGCCCGAGCGCGCGAGACGCTTGTACAGGCGCATGTCGAACCCTGCGCCGTCGAAGCCTTGTACCGTCCGCTCCAGCGCGGCGGGCGTCATGCCATTGACCTTCGCCCGGAACGAGTTGATCGCACTCTGATACGCGCGCTCTTCGGCGTCGGTCTCGAACTTGGGCTGCGGCGGACCGCCGGGCTTACCCAACTTGTCGACTGCCGTCTTGAACTCGTCCACCGAAGAGACGCGCGGGAACGGGAAGTACTCGTACCGGTTCAGCTCAGCGAAGTGGTACGGGATCACCACCGTCTCGCCCTTGAGCAGGCTGACGACGAGATCGTTGTTCTCCGGGATCAACGCGAGGGAGCCCTGCAGGCGATCGAGGGCCCGCGCAACGAGGTCGGCGCGCTCATCCGTGCCGCGATCGGCCGACGTCGCGAGGCTGGCATAGATGCTGCCCAGGCGCCCGAGCGCCTCATGCTTCGTCTCCTGGTCGGCGTTGTCGAAGGTGAGCAGATCCTCGTACAGCTCCTTGGAGCGTTCCCAGTTCTGCATCTCCTCCTCGCGCAGGAGGCCGGCCTTCCAGTACAGGTCCGCAAAGATGGAGATGTTGTGGGGGTCGCGGGTCTGCTTGTTGAGCTTCAGCGCCTGGTCCCACTCCCAGAAGTAGTTGGCCGCACGGGTCAGCGGCTCGTAAAGCGCCTGGGCCTTGGCCTTGATGATCTCGACCAACTCGCCCGCGCGCGCCTCGAGCTGCTCGCGCTCAGCGCGCAGCTTGTTGCCGCGCTCCGTGAGATCGGCAATCTCCGCCTCCATGGCGGGGATCAGTTTGTCGCGCGTCTCCTCGTACTCCGCCTTGGGGATCTTCGTGTCTTCACCCTCAGCAGTCTTCTTCTCGTAGACGTCCACGAGCTCGCGCGCCTTGACCAAACCGCCTTCGACGTCAACACGCCGCTCGACGACCATGTGGTCCTGCTTTGTCACGGTCCGCAGGCGCGTGCGAACGCCCTCCTGCTCGCTCGTGCCGTTGAGCTCGACGCGCGCCGCCTTGCGGTCGGTGTCGATGACCTTGGCCTGGTCGTTGAGGTGCCGCGCCAGAGCGAAGGTGACCTTCGGCAGGCGCGAGTACGTCGGATCCTCGGACAGGAGGCGCTTAAACGCCTTGTCGGCCGCCGGGATGTCGCTCAGTCCGATGTGCGCGAAGACGATGTGGCCGAGCGCGCCCGCGTAGTAGCGCTTGGCGTCCTCGTTGCGCAGGAGGTCGTACTCGGCGTGCCAGCCGTCGAGCTCCTTCAGGATCGCGGCCCAATGGGCCTTGGCCGTGGCGGAGTCCTTCTTGTCCTCCGCCTCATCACCCAGCCGGTAGTGGGCCTCAGCGCTCCAGAAGATCGCCTTGCCGCGCTCAGGGAGGCGCCGCTTCACGACCGACTCGAACTGGCGCTCCTGCTCCTTGGCCTCAGCGGAGTCCCAATAGGTCTGGGCGGCATCGACGGCCTTCAGGATGCCCTTCCAGTCCTCACGCAGGTACTGCGTGTAGATGAGGAAGGCCCAGGCGGTGTCCTGGCGCTGCGAGTTCTTGTCCGAGGCGACCTGCTTGAACAACTCGTCGGTCTCGTTCATGGTCGTGCGCCAGCGCGAGTTCTTCGCCTGGAGCTGCTCGACCGCCTGGCGGAACTTCTCCATCGCGCTGTTCCAGATGCTCGCGTCGCCTGACGGATGCTCCGGATACTCCGTGCGGAACGCGTCGCGGATCTCGGTGTGGCGCCGGTTGAACATCGCCGCGCCGGTGGCGGTGTGGAGGTCCTTCCACAGCGACTGCGCCAACAGGCGGGTGTTGCCGAGGTCGATCAGGTTCGTGTTGTTCTTGCCACCGGTCGTGCGGTCCACGAGGCCGTCGGCCCAGATGTCGTGGATCGGCTCCAGGGCCAGGGCCGCCGCGACCATGTCGCCCTGTTGGCGGAACGAGTCGGCCATGCGGCGCCAGCTGCGCAGGAGGAAATCCTGCGCCGTCTGCGGTGTGCGTTCCACGCTCGCGATGACCTGCTGGTAGGCCGCGATCGCCTGGGCCCACTTCTGCTGGGCGAAGAAGTCATCGGCCACGCGCATCAGCACACCCGGGTCGGCCGTCGTCGCGCCCGAGCCACTGCCGCTGACGATCTCGCGCAGGATGCGGTTGGCCTGCCGCTCGAGCCAGCCCTTGCCAAGGCTCTTGGCGTACTCGCCGGCCTGGCGGGCGATGTCGATGGCCTCGCTCTGGCGATCGCGTGCACGCTCGAGCTTGGCAAGCTCAAGCATCGCGCGGATGCCGTTGTCTTGGCGCCAGATCGTGTTGTGGCGCGTGAGCATGTCCGCGAGGCGCGTCACGCCGATGCGCAGGAAATTGGTGGAGCCGATGCGGCCGGCCTCGTTGCAGACCTGGCCGAGGTGGAAGTACCCGTTCGCGACGATGCGCTGCGAGTCGAGGTCCTCGACCGGGGTGTCGATGCAAGTGCCAAACCACTCCACCGCCTGGCGGTAGTACGTGACGCGATCGTCGTCCTTGTTCGTGGCGCGCGCTTGTTCCCAGTTGGTCAGGCCGAGGATGTCCTGCGCGTAGATCGCCAGCAGCTGGCCGTCGTTGAGAGTGATGAAGTCCTCGAGCTGCTCCGCCGCGTAGATCAGGGCCTTGCGGGACTCTTCCGAGCCGGGCTCGTAGACGAGCGCGAGGTAGTACTGGCAGATGACCCAGTAGTACTGGGAGATCTGGGACATCAGGGTCGCGTCCATCTGGTCGTGACCCTTGCGCAGCTTCTCGAAGTAGCCGATCGCGCCACGCACCATCTCTTCGGCGTCGCGCTGCACCGTGCCTTGGGCGGCACCGCGCTCCTCGCGCTTCTCCGGATCGCCGAGCAGGTCACGCGCCCACTGCACGAATCCCAAGCGCGTGGTGCCGACCTGTAGGCGCGCCTCGTCGGCGCTAGGGTGGTCGGGGTTCTTGTTGACGAAGGCCTCCATCGTTTCGATGGCTTCCTTGAAGAGCGCGAGGACCTCAGCGTAGGTCTTGGCCGGGTTGGCAGAGGCGCCGATCGCCTCCATGCGCGTCATGTCGGCCAGGCCGTAGCGCGCGAGATCGCGGCTCTCTTCCGAGCGCTTGTCGTCGTCGGCGACGGTCTTGTAGACCTTGCGCGCGAGTTCGAAGTACGCCTTGTCGCCGGTGCGCGTGCCGAGCTCGGCGAGCGACTTGGCGAACTCAGCGTCGTCCTCACCGCCACACGCCCAGAACGGCGTGAACGCGAGGGCGAGCAGTACGGCGAGGAACGCGAAGGAGGCGCGGATGGAGGTCATGAGGCTGTTCCGAGGGTGGGGGACAGGTCCGGTTGGGCGATGGGCGTCCGGTGGTTCGAAGGGCAGGCGGATGCAGATCCCGACGGCTGCGTTCGGAGGAAGCCACCGACGAAAGCCCGTGCGTGGGCCGGGGCGGTTCGCGCGGCTTGACCGAGCCGTCCCCGAAGCGGGATTCTACGGATGCTGCTGGAGGCGGTCAATCGAGGCGGCTGTGTCACCGCCCAGCAAGTCGTCGGGGCGGACCAGGTCCGGAGCCCCTGACTGATCCGGGGTCCACGACAGAACTGCCTGGCGCGGTGCTGCCGGGCGCGGCGAAGTGCCTCCGCAGAGACCATGGGCGCTTCCTTCGCTCGCTCGCGGCTAGTCGGAGCGAGGCGTCCAGCCCCTAGGTGCGGGCCGGTCGAGTCGGGCGGGGGTGCAGCGCCGGGGAATCGGGTCGGCGGGACACGCACAGCCTAGCGCCTGGCCGCAGCGAAGCAATAACATTTTTGTGAACTGACGCTCTTGGAAGGGCGCGCGGCGGGGGGCGGCCGGAAAACGCCTGCCCAAAACGAAAGCGGGCCGCGCGGCGTGCGCCGCGCGGCCCGTTGAAGCGAACGAGCTGGTCCTAGTAGCCGCGACCCACGGGCTTGAGCCCCGAGGGTGCCGGTCCCTGGGGGCAACCGGGCGCCGCCACGGGGCCTTCGATCTCCCCCTCGCTGACCGGGATCCACTCGCGCTCGGGCATCTCCGGGACATCGAGGTTGTCGCGGGGCTCGAGCTCCTCAAGCGGCACGATGCGCGCCGTGATGAGGATGAGCAAGTTGCGGCGGTTGACGTAGGTGCCCTTGCGCGTCAGGAGGAACGACAGGATCGGGATGTTGTTGAAGAACGGCATCCCGCTCTCGCGGTTGTCCTTGACGTAGAACTTCAGGCCACCGAGCAGCAACGTGCCCTCGTCGGGCATGTTGACCGTCGTACGCACGCGGCTGACCTGCAGTTCCGGGATCTGCAGAATGACCGGGGCGTTAGCGCTGATCGGGCCGGCGGCCAGCGAGGTGCTGAACGTCGGGATCGGGCGCTGGAGAACCGCGACCGTCGGGCGCAGCTCAAGCTGGACGAAGCGCCGGTCGGCCGAGACCACCGGGCGCACGTCCAAGACGATGCCGTCCTGGATGGTCTGAATGACCGGGTTCGCGATGTTCGAGGCCTGGGCGATCTCGACTTCGTAGTCCTGCACGTAGCTGACCTGGTTCAGCATCGAGACGTTCGCGCGCTGGGTGTTGTAGACCGTGATGCGCGGCGCCGTGATCTCCTGAATGCGTTCGCTCTTCTCGACCGCGCGCAGGATGACCTCGAGCTGGGTGTCGTCGAGGAACGTGTGCTGGAACGAGAGACCGCCGGAGCGCGTGAGCACCTCGGGGTCGCCGAACTGGCGCACGGCCTCGTCGAACAAGTTCTCGACGCGAGTGGCGTACGCGCCGTCCGCACCATCGTTGTAGAAGATACCCGTGTCACGCGAGGTACCGACCGAGCTCGGCTCGGCGTTGGTACCGAACGGCACGCCCGAGGGGCTTGCCGTCGTGCCGGCGAAAACGTCGTCCTGCACGTTGCCGGTACCGAGCCCCGGCGCGCCGATGCCCGCCGAGTTGTCGCCCAGACCGCGGATATCCACACCGACGTCACGGAGGAAGTTGTCCTCCGCCGTCATGAAGCGGATCTCGAGGTTGACGAGCAGGCCGGTGTTGGCGCGCAGCTGGGAGAGGAGGTCCTCAACGCCAGCCAAGATCTCCGACGTGTTGCGCACGATCAGGATGTTGTTGCGGGGCTCGATCGAGGCGGGCTCTTCCCACTTGCCCTCGCCACCGACGGTCTCGCGAATGAGCTCGACCAAGTTCTCGGCGGGGAAGATGGGGGCGGGCTCGGGCAGCTCCGGCGGCTCCGGCGGCGTGAAGTTCGAGGGCACCAGGTTGATGGGCTCGCCCACGAAGTGGCGGATGGCCACTGCGAGGTCCTTCACATCGAAGTAGCGCAAGCGCATGCTGCCGCTGACCTCGTCACCCGTGAGGATCCAGATGACGCCGCCGCGCGGCTCCCACTTGAGCTCGTAGGGCTCCGTGACGACGCTCTCGAGGATGGTGCGGACGCTCACATCGTCGAGCTGGGCCGAGATGGCCACGTCATCGAACTTCTCCTGGCGCGCCTTGGGCGAGAGGTAGAAGTTGAGACCCGTGATGGTGCGCAGGTAGCTGAGGACCTGGTCGAGGTTCTGCTCTTCCCAGTCCAAGCCCTTGACGCGCTTCTGGTCGATGACCGACAGGATACCGGCGATGCTCGCGGCGTCCTCCTCGGGCGTCTCTTCGCCGACGATGCGCGGCTTGCGCTGCGCGATCTCGTCGAGCCAGTTGTCGGGGAACACGACGGTGTCGACCTGGGGCACGATCGCGCGCTCCATGTCCTGCATGATCGTCTTCCACTGATCGTCGAACTGGCGGCGCGAGGTCTCCTGGTTGTTCAGGTGCTCGGCGTCGTAGCTCATGTCGATGATGCGCTGCGCGTCGTTGTTCTGCGGGTCGTGGCGCTGGATCTGCTTCGAGTACTCGCGAGCCAGCGCGTACTCCTGGCGGCTGAAGGCGCGGTGTGCACCCTCGAACCAAGCGCGAATACGACCGATGCGAGCCTCGCGCTCGCCGGCGAGCTCACGCTCGCGCTCACGCTGGGCCCCTGCGATCTGCTCTTCCCGAGCGCGGCGGGTGCCGACCTCAGACTTGTACGTGGCCGTGTCGATCATGTCGCGCAGGGCGCCGCCGGACGTGCCGAAGTCGGCCGTCTCGTCGTACCAGCTGATGATCGAGAGGGCGCGGCGGTACTCCTTGACCGCCTCCTCGTACTGCTCGCGCGCCTCGAGCGTGCGGCCACGCTCGATGTAGTTGCGCACCTCAGCGGAGGCCTGGTCGCGGCGCACGTCGGCCACGCTGCGCGAGGTCTCCATGTAGTCGCCGACCGAACTGGCGCGATCGTCGCTGATGCGACGCCACTCGTCCTTCGCCTCCTTGTTGCTGGGGTCGTAGTCGATGGCCTCGGCGAACAGGCGGCGAGCCTCCTCGACGTTGCCGTCGGCCAGGGCCTGACGGCCCTTCTCGACCAGCGCCTTCGACACGAAGTCGGCGCGGTCGCCCACGACGCGCGCGCGCTCGCTGTTCTCGTCGAGCAGGTCGTCAGCGCTCGGAGCGGCAGCGTCAGCGCTCGGAGCGGCAGCGTCAGCGCTCGGAGCGGCAGCGTCAGCGCTGCCGTCATTCGAGTCGCCGTCATCCGCATCGGCGTCGCCGTCCGCATCCGCCAGCACCGCGGGCGCGGTGTCATAGGCGTCGGCGAACTCGACCGGGGTATCCAACGCCGTATCGGCGGTGGCATTCGCGTCGGACGTGTCAATCACGATCCGACGACGACCCTGGCAGCTCAACGTCATGAATGCGACGCTGGCAAAGAGAAGCACGAAAGCGAGGCGCTTCATCCTGATGGTCCCTTCCGTAAACGAACCCACCCGACCTTGCAGGGGCCGCTCGTCGTCCCGTGCACGTCCTCCCAGACGCGCGCGGCGAGCCTCCCTGCCACCCGGGTGGAACCCTAGGCGGGGGAATGTGTAGGTGGGCGCTGTCACTCGTTGGTCACGTGCAAAGTGCCTACGTGGGCCGTGCACCACGATTTGCGACCGCGGGGGTCCAGGACCGTAGGATCCCGTCATGGTCCCGTCCCCCGGCCCCCCCGCGCGCGCCTTGGCCGACGAAGCGCGCCTCTGGATCGAGTGGGCGC
>JAQBWE010000039.1 GCA_027625315.1 Planctomycetota bacterium | reverse complement strand
GTGGTCGCGGCAGACGGCGACCTCGACCTCCCCCACGGCTTGGCGCTGCACGCACGCGGGAAGACCGCGTGGCTTCGCCGGCGGGCGCCAGGTCCCGGCCAGCCGCCCAGGCTCGAGCGCGTCGATGTCCCGGGTCACGAGTTCGACCTCGCGTGTTGGCGCACGCGAGCCGGTCCAGCCGCCGTGGCGCTCGATGCGTCGCGTCTGGAGGGCGCCGTGGTGCGGCCGCTCGCGCCGCTTGACCGCTTCGCCCCCTTGGGCGGATCAGGCCGAGCCGTGCGCGTGGTGGACTGGCTCGCCCGTCAGGGGCTGCCCGCGTTCGTGCGGCGCACCCAGTGGGTTCTCGCGACGCCGCGGGGGGTCGCGTGGGTCATCGGGCGGCGCCCTGACCTGGGCCATGCGGTCGGCGAAGGGACGCGCGTGGTGGCGTGCTGGCGAATCGAAGGTCCGGCGCGGCAGGCCTAGTCCTTGGAGTCCTTGCCCTAGGCGTCCTTGCCCTAGGAGTCCTTGCCGTCCGAGTCATCGCCGTCGGACTTGGCGGCCTTCTTCTCGGACTTGCCGTCCTCGTCGACGGGCTCGTTGAGGCCCTTCTTGAAGCTGCTGATGCCCTGACCCAGGCTGCGGGCCACGCCGGGCAGTCGCCGGCCGAAGAGCAGCAGGACGATCACGAGAATGATCATCCACTCCCAACCCCCGGGGGGGCCGAGCGCGATGCAGGTACCGAAGGCAGCGGCGATGGCGGTCATGCGATCACTCCCGGACGGGGACCGGCCCCGGACCGTGCTGCGAGTCTACTCGCGGACTGGCGCCCGACCGCGCTTGGGGCGGATGCCGGGTGCCCGCGGGCCCTACTTGGGCACCGCCACCAGGATGGTGCCGTCGGCCGTGGCGGCGAAGAGCTCGCCGTTTTGGCTGTTGGTCGGGATCAGGTCGGCCATGCCGAGGTTCACCTCGGCGGCGACCTCGAAGCCCTTGCTCATGTCGCGGATGCACAGCTTGCGCTTGCCGTCGACTGTCACGAGGTGCTTGCCATTGCGGCAAACCGGGCGGCCGCCGCGGCTGTCGCTGAAGCGATCCGCGCCGGTGCGCACGTCGAAGCAATGCAGGCCGTTCACGTTCGACGCGAAGACCAGACCCTCGTAGCGCTTCACGTCGACGAGGGACGCGCCCTCAACGCCGGTGGATTCCTGCACGACCTTGAAGCCGCCGAAGACGACCGGCGTGGTGCGGATGCGCTCATCCAGGCCCTTGAGCCACTGAACCTGACCGCTGTGGAGGTCCATGCTGTAGAGCACGCCGTCGTCGTTGCCGACAATCGCGGCCTCGGGTGTGACCGCGGCCGCGCCACGGACACCGCCGCCAAGGTCGCGCGCCCAGTGGGCCCGCGCGGGAGCCGACGCGCTGCCAGGTAGCGCAGTGACCACGCCGTCGTCAGCCGTCACGATGAGCGTGGTGCCCGACGGATCGAGCGTGGGCGTGCCCCAGGTCATGCCCGTGGTGCGGTAGCCCCAGCCAGAGCGGCCGGAGATGAGGTTCACGCTGTCGACCGTCTTGTTGTTGCGGACATGGCCGAGCGAGCCCACGAACACGAGGCTGCCGTTGACCGAGATGCCCGACGAGGCCGTGAACGGCAGGCGCACGGGGAAACGCCCCGCCTCGCTGCCGCTGCGCTTGCTGATGACCGTGATCCAGTGCGCGCCCTGGTTGTCCTTCATCAGGAACGCGTAGTGGGCCGGGCCCTCCGCCGGCGGCTGCGCCAGCGGATAACGCAGGGTGTTGACCCAGCGCGGCTCGAGGTTCTGGCGATCTAGGCAGTACACGCGTCCGGCGTTGGAAACGACCAGGAGTTGCTGCTGCATGAGATACACACCCGCCACGGCAACCGGGTTACGGCTGCCGAGGTTGGCGCGGATGATGTGCTTGTCCCAGGGGAGCTGCTCAAGGGCCTGCTCGGCGAAATCGCCGAGCGACTTGCCGCCCTCGCCGGCATCGGCCACTGAGGTGTTCGCGCTAGAAAGCGCAATGCCGCCGACGAGCAGCAGCGCTCCGACGAAAAGGAGCCCACGACGTGCCATGTTCATGCCTCGCATGCGTTGTTTCCTGGTTTCCTGCCGCGCTGAATCCGCCGTGGTCGAAACCAGCGGCCCTCCCGCGCACTATCGCCCGAGAACCGATTCGTAGCCAGCGCAATGCCGCGCGGTACGGACCGGTTGTCGAACGCTCGACCCTCGTTGACCCCAACCCTTGGCTGACACGGCAGCCCTCCGCCCCTCACACCCGTGTCTGTGCGAGAGGCGCACCTTATAGGCTCCTGCCCGCGCCGAGTCAAGGTTCCCGGTCCGAACCGCGTCGCCCCAAAGTGCCTGTGCTCGCACGGTTTAGGGCCGTCGCAGGCACTTGTTCGCCCCAGCGACGAGCCGCCTCCACGCGGCTACCATGGCGCTGGATGTCGCCGCCGCCTGATCCCCTCCTCGCGATCCTGCGCGCCAATCTCGCGGGCCTTGACGCGCGCATCGAGGCCGCCCGCGTCCGCTCGCCCCACGGCGCATCCGCGGTCGAGCGCATCGTGGTCACCAAATCCCAGCCGGCCGCCATCTACGGGCCTCTGGCGGCCGTGGGCGTCAGGGCCGTGGCCGAGAATCGCGTACAGGCCGCGGTCGCGCGGCGGCCCGGAGCCCCGGCGGACCTCGTCTGGCACGGCATCGGCCACCTCCAGCGCAACAAGGCCCGCGGCGCCCTGGAGGCGTTTGACGTGTTCCACGCACTCGACGGCCTCGCCCTGGCTGGGCGCCTCCAGGACCTGCTCGCGGCCACCGGCCGGACCTGGCCCGTGTACCTCCAAGTCCACGCCTCGGAGGACCCCGCCAAGGGCGGCTTCGACCCCGAAGAGGTGCCGGCCGCGCTCCAGGAGCTGGTCTCCTACCCCAGTCTTCAGATTCTCGGCTTCATGACAATGGCAGCAGAGGCCGCCCAGGAGTCGGAACTACGCCGGACTTTTCGTACTCTAAGGGACGTCCGTGACGATGCTGTCGCGCGGGGTGTCGGTACGACCCCGCCCGCCGGTCTCTCCATGGGCATGTCCGCCGACTTCGAACTCGCCGTGGAAGAGGGCGCGACCGCCGTACGGGTTGGTCGCGCCGTGTTTGACGGTATCCCAAGCACCACCCGGGAGCCTACGTGACCCTTCGACTGCGCATCGAGCACGGACAGGACGCGGGCAAGACCTACCGCCTCGCTACCGCCGGCATCTACACCTTGGGCCGCGGCACGGACAACAGCATCCGCGTGCTGGACATGAAGGTGTCCAAGAACCACTGCGAGATTCGCGTCGTGGAGGCAGGCGGCGGGGTGCAGGCGGCGCTGCACGATCCTGGCAGCACGCACGGCTGCGAGCTCAATGGGCAGCCCGTTGCGCGCGCCAAGGACCTGCCGCTCAAGCCCGGCGACGAGCTGCGGCTTGGCCTGACCATCCTGCGCATCCTCTCGGCCGGCGACGCCGACGAAGACGCGCGTCCCGAGAGCGGGCGTGCCGCGACCGCACCGGCCGCCAACGGCGGCAGCAACGGTGGCAGCAACGGCGGCACCCGTGAGACCACGACGAAGCAGACGCTGCCGCCGGATGCCTTGGTGGGCAAGCGCCTTGGCGGCTACCAGATCGACAAGAAGATCGGCGCCGGCGGCATGGGCGGCGTCTACCTCGCCGAGCAGGTCTCCCTGCACCGCAAGGTCGCGCTGAAGGTCCTCAACGACAACTTCGCCGCGGACTCCGCGTTCGTCGACCAGTTCGTGAATGAGGCGCGCGCGGCCGGCGCGCTCAACCACCCGAACGTCGTGCAGGTCTACGACGTCAGCAGCGACCAGGGCTACTACTACTTCTCGATGGAGGTCATGCCCGGTGGCTCCATCGAGGACAAGGTCCGCGAGGGGCCGGTGGCCTGGGCCGACGGCCTCAACTGGTTCATTGATTCCGCCAACGCGCTGATCTTTGCACGCAAGCGCGAGATCCTGCACCGCGACGTCAAGCCCGACAACCTCATGATCGGCGAGGACGGCAGCGCGAAGCTCTGCGATCTGGGTCTGGCGAAGAAGTCCGAGGTCAGCGACCTCATGGACCAAGGCATCATCGGCACGCCGCACTTCATCTCGCCCGAGGCCATCCGGCGCAAGCCCGACATCGATCACCGCACCGACCTGTACAGCCTGGGCTGCACCTTCTACCGGATCTTCGCCGGCAAGAACCCCTACCCCGCCGGCAGCGTCAAGGAGATCCTCCTCGGCCACCTGAACAAGCCGGTGCCGCGCATCAACGCGCTGAACCGCGACGTGCCGCGCGAGATCGACGAGGTCGTCGCCAAGTTGATGGCGAAGGATCCCGCCGAGCGCTTCGAGACGCCGGAAGATCTGCTGCGCGATCTGGATCGCATTCGTGTTCGCTACAAGCTCGAGGCCCACGGCATCAAGCCCGCCTCGCGCAAGCCGCTGGTCATCGGCGCGGCGGCTGCACTCATCGCCATCGGTGTGGCCATCTGGTTCGGGACGCGGCCGAAGGAAGTGGACGTCATTCAACTGACGCCTCAAGAGCAGGCACGCTTGGATGAAGCGCAGCGCACAGAGGTCCGCGGGGCGCTCAACGAGGTCGTGGGGGCGGCCCAGACGCGCTACACGGAGCAATACACCAAGTACATCGGCGGCCGGATCGAGGACGAAGAGAACTGGAAGCAGCCGATGTTCCGCGACCTCTCCAAAGAGGCCAAGGCCGACGCGGATGACTGGGACGAGCAGGTCAAAGCGTGGCAATCCGAGAAGGCGGAGAAGAAGCCGGAGTTCGCGCCGATCTACGACACGGCCAGCTCCGACCTCAGCGGCCACGCTGAGAAGATGCGCGCGATCCACACCGCCATCGAAAAGGAGATTGCCGAGCGCACGCAGTTCGAGGCGCAGATCAAGAACGGCAAGAAGGAGGCGCAGGAAGACGCTGAGCGGCTTGTCGCGGAGTACGGTCGGGAGCTGAAGAAGCTGTTCGATGAGGGTTCGTACGCCAAGTGGATCGACCTCGAAGAGATCGTGCGCGGACCCAAGCTCGGTGAGATCACCGGAGAGTTGCTCGCCCGCAAGGTCGGTCGCTTCCCGCTGCTCGACCAGAAGACGCTCGACGGCATCCTCGACAAGCACGCCCCCATCACGAAGAAGGACGCCCCGCGCGGCATCAACCTCGCGGAGGAAGCGGCGCGCCGCATTGACGGCCGCCGGGGCGAGATCCTGGGAGGTCTGCAAAAGCGGCTAGACGGCTCGCCGACCCACGAGGACTTCGCGGCCATCCAGGACGAAGCGCGTCAGGCTCTGGACACGATTCCCGCGAATCTCGATGGCAACCTCGCCGCGGCCCCCACTGTCGTCGCAGCGCTCAAGCGTATGTACGACGCCATTGAGCGGGTGCGCAAGTCGGCCGGAGACATCTACGAGGCGTTCGTCGCCAAGGAGTACGCCACCGACCGGAAGATCTACTTCAGCTTGCTGCGCAAGATATGGAACCCCGAGGAGGGCCACCTCCACCGGTTCGAGCTGAAGGCTGCGAGCGTGCAGGTTGGGGCCGCCGAGGCGATGCTCAAGGTGCCGACCTACAAGCAGCTCGCCACGAACTGGCTGCCGCTGATCGCCGGCCTCGAAGGCCACCTGGCCCACCTCATCGAAGCCAGCAAGAGCGATGGCTGGACGGACGACTCCTACACCTACATCGATGACAAGGGCAAGGAGCGCACGTCGAAGATCCGCGGCCTCGAGCCGGAGGGCGTGCGTTGGGACAAGGACGTCGTGCCGTTCGCACGCAGTTCACCGCGCTTCCTCCTGGACAACCTGTTCTTGGCCGGCGGCGCGCCGCGCCTGAAGAACCTCACACCCGAGGATCACGCGGGTCTCGCATTGCTCGCTGAGTTGGGCGGTCGCTACGACGTGGCAGGCAAGCACTACCAGGCAGCGGCGAGCGGCGACGAGGCCCTGGCCGCTGCGGCGCGCTCACGGCTTTCCAAGCTCGACCTCGAACGCCAGGCCGCGGAGCGCTACTACGCGATCCTCGACTGGATCCAGGGCACTGAGGTGTGGGCCACGCCGTACGAGGAGCAGATTCGCGCCCTCGATGAGGACCCTGAGGCGTTTCCCAAGGATTCTCAGGCACGCGCGCTCGAAGAGGCGCTCCAGCGTGAGAAGGCCATGCAGGGCGTGCGCAACATGCGCGACGAACTGAATGATCGCGCCGACTTGGCACGCACGGTCTGGGGCAGCTCGCTCCGGGTCGCCATGCACATCGACGCGGCGTACGCGGGCGAGGTGATCACCGCCATCGGAGGCGACGAACCCCCCAAGCGCGACCAGCCGCGCGACACGGAGCCGAAGAAGGACGCGCCCAAGAAGGACGATCCGCCTGGCAAGGACGAAGCGGGCAAGGACGGCGACGCCCCGGCGGATGACGTCCCGGGCGAGGAGCCCAAGAAAGACGACGGCGAGCCGGACGGCGAAGCGGGAAAGTAGCCAGGTGCGTGGCGCCCCGATCGAACCGCACGGTATGGGGGGCGTGCACGTGCACCTGAAGGTCGTGCCCGGTGCCACACGTGACGCGATCGCGGGTCTCTATGGCGATCGAATTCGCGTGCGCGTGCGCGCGGCCCCCGAATCGGGTCAAGCCAACGAGGCGGTGCTCGCTCTTCTGGCTAAGACGCTGAAGGTGCCGGCGCGCCAAGTCTCTTTGGTGCGCGGGCCCACGACACCGCGCAAGACCATCGTCGTGCGCGGTCTGGATGCGGCAACCGTGCAGCACCTGCTCTTGGACGACCGCGCGTGACGCGGCCGGGTCGCATCGCATTCCTGTTGTCGGGCTCGGGCAGCACGCTGCGCAACCTGCTGGAACGCATCGCCGACGGCACGGTGCCCGCCGAAGTGGTCCTCGTGGTCAGCGATCGCCCGGATGTGGGCGGACTCGAGATCGCTCGCGCCGCAGGCATCGAGGCGGCGGTCCTACCGCGTGCGCTGCATCGCGGCCGCTCGGCGTACGGAGCGGCGCTCGGCGATCTGCTCGCACCGCGGCACCCGGACCTGGTCGTCTCCGGCGGGTTCCTGACGATCTTCGATGTGCCCGCAGACCTGGCGGGGCGCGTCGTAAATGTGCATCCGAGCCTGCTGCCCGCGTTTGGCGGCAAGGGCTGCTGGGGCCATCACGTGCATGAGCAGGTGCTCGCCGCCGGCGTCGCCGTATCGGGCTGCACCGTGCACCAGGTGACCAACGAGGTCGACGGTGGACCGATCCTGGCGCAGGCCGAGGTGGCGGTACATTCGGACGACACGGTCGCTACGCTCGCCGAGCGCGTGCAGGCGGCCGAGCGCGAGCTCTACCCGCGCGTGATCGCCGAGCTGCTCGCGCGGCTCGAGGCGAGCTAATCGACCCACTCCCCACGGCGGATCTGCAGCTCTTCCGGCACGGCCCAGAAGTAGCCCCACAAGGCTTCCGTGCGGCGTTCGGTCTCTTCCCGGCCGCGGTAGACCGCGTAGTCGTAGAGATGCATGCCGCCCAGCACGTAGCGCCGCTGCACCTTGTCCAGGCGCGTGAGGAAGGGATCCTCATCCGGCGCGGTCTCGGTAAGGAGCCTCCACTCGTAGGCAGCCAAGGGCTGGCCGATGAAGGGCCGCGCGACGCCGGCCGCCCACGCGCGTTGCTGAATGGGCGCCGCGTGCTCGATCCACGGGTCGGCATCGGTCAGCCGGCGCGAACCCGGGACTGGCGCGACGATGCGGCCCGCGTACAGGGTGTACGGCAGGGTCGCCGCGCCCGGGCCGATGTCTACCGCGCCGTCGCGCTCGAGTGCACTCCAACGGGCGATGGTGCGCTCGTGATCCCACGGCTCGTTACCCACGCGCCCGACCAGCGCCACGATCGGCCGGCTACCGAAGAAGTCCCCGCGCCACAGCGTGGCCTCGCCGAACACGGCGAGGAACGAAGCGACGACTCCGTGAAACGCCTCCTCCGAGAACTGGTAGAGCGGCAGCCACTGCGCGAACAACCCCCCGGGCGCGAGCCGTGCCCGCACCGCGGCGAAGTGCTCCTGCGTGTAGAGCAGAGCCGTGCCCCGGCGCCAGGGCAGGAACAGGTCGCCGATGATCACGTCGTAGGTGTCGTCGAGTCCACGCAAGATCGTGCGCGCGTCTTCCGCGACGACCTCGGCGCGCGGATCTTCGAACAGCCCCCCCACCCACGGGCCGAAGTGCTCGCGCGCGGCCTGCACGGCCTCGGGCACGATCTCGGCCACGCGCACCTGCTCCACGTCGTGGCGCAGCGCCGCGCCCGCGGTGATGCCCGTCCCCATGCCCAGGAAGAACACGCGCTTGGGCTCACCGTGCAAACAGAGTGGGATGTGCGCCTGGTAGTGCTCCCAACGCGGCTCGGCGGTGCCGCCCAGGGTGTAGCTGTTGTTGAGGCGCAGCTTGAGATGACCGCGGCGCTTCACCACGCGCACTGAGCCGGCACTCCCCTCGTAGCGCGCGATCACGGTCTCGTCCTTGCGCAGATCCCAGCGCTCGCCGGCGGGCGCGTCCCCCAGTGCGTGCAAGCCGGCCATGGCCAGCACCAGTGCGCCCGCCGCCGCGCCCGACAGGCGACCCGCGGGCGAGGCCCCGGGCGCGAACAGGAGCGCCACACCGTAGAGGCCAGCGAGCAGGGAGATGGAGGCCCATAGGCCTAGCGCCGCCGGCAGAAGGAATCCGGCCGCCAGAGCGCCGAGCAGCGCGCCGGTGGTGTTCGCCGCGGCGAGTCGACCCACGCGTGCACCCGCGGGGCCCGCACCGCGCGCTTCCTCCACTTTCAGCAGGAACGGGAACACGAGCCCCACGGCCAAGGCGGCGGGCACGATCGAAAGCGCCAGCACGCCTGCAACCGAGAACACGTACGCGCCGAAGTCTGCGGCGCGGCCGATAGCCGGTGGGCTGCCCGTCACGACGCGGAACATCGTGCCGGAGAACAGCGTGGCCAAGGCTGCGAGTCCAAGCAGCACCTGGAGAGCGGGGGCGGGATCGGCCACCCGCCGCGCCAGCACGCGGGCGAGCGTTGCGCCAAGGGCGAGCGCGGCGAGGAACGCCACGAGCACCGCGGTGAACGCGTACACCGAGTTCACGATGGCGAGCGCCACCATGCGTGTCCAGAGCACCTCGAGGCCGAGCGCGGTGAAGCCTGAGAGCGCAGCGAGCGCCAGCACGAAGCGGCGGCCTTGCGCGGGCTCGGGCGAGGGCTCAGCGGCTGGCGCGGGATCGGATCGCCCGCGCGCAAGGGCCAGCGCGACGAGCCCGACGACGGCGCTCGTGCCAACGGCGGCGGCGTACGCGCCGCGGTAGCCGAGCAGGCGCGGCAGCACGAAGCCGGCGAGTGCGGCACCAAGCATGGCCCCGGCCGTGTTCGCCGCATAGAGCAGGATGCCAGAACGCGCGAGGCCATCCCCGCGTCGTGTGGCGGCCTCCGTGAGCACGGGCCACGTGCCGCCCAGCAGGATCGCCGGCGGCACCAGCACCACCGCCGAGAGCAGCACCTTCACGCCGAGGAACAGCGCGGGGGTTGAGCCGAGCTGTGCGTAGAGCGCAGGGAAGAGCGCGTGATAGAGCGGCAGGAGCGCCGGCAGCAGCAGCGCGCTAGCGGCCGCGCACAACTCGAGCACGCCAAACGTGCGCAGCGGGTGGCGCAGCCGCGCGGCACGCTTCCCGAAGAACCAGCTGCCAACTGCCAGGCCCGTGAAGAACACAGCGAGCGTGGTGGAGGTGGCCTGGGTCGTGTTGCCAAACAGCAGCCCGAGCTCGCGCTGCCAGAGCACCTCGTAGGTGAGCGCCGCGGCACCGGAGAGCATGTACAGCAGCACGACGGCCCCCGGGGCACCGCGCCGCACCGCTGCATTCATGGACGTGGCGTTCCCTCGGGGCTGCGCGCGTCGGTTGTGCGGCCAGCGATCTCTCCAGGGGCTAGGGCCAGCCGTTGCCGGTAGTGGCGGTAGCACGCCGGCACGAATCGCTCCTCGCTGCCCAGCTGCTTGGAGGGGCCGTCGAGCGTCGCGACGCCGTCGACCAAGCGGAGGTTCTGCGTGGCCTTGCCGTTGCACCACGCGCAAGTGGTCTTGATCTCTTCGATGCTGTCGGCCAGCTCGAGCAGCCGGCGCGAGCCCTCGAAGAGCGACGTACGGAAGTCGGCCCGCAGGCCGTAGCAGATCACGGGTACATCTAGGTTGCGCGCCCAGTCGCGTAGCGCGTCGACCTGCTCGGCGGAGAGGAACTGCGCTTCGTCCACCAGTACACAGTCGGCGTTCGTCGCCGCCTCAGCCGTGGGGATCTCGCCCTCGCCGAGGACGATGTCGGCTGCGCGGCTGAGTCCGGCTCGCGATACGACCTGGTCGGGACCGAAGCGGGTGTCGAACGCCGGCTTCACGACCACGACCCGCTTGCCCTGGCGCTCATAGTTGTGAGCCACCGCGAGCAGGTTGAGGGTCTTCGCGCTGCCGACCGTGCCGTACCGGAAGTAGAGCTTGGCCATACGCGGACCTCCCCCGGCAGTGTAGGGGCGAGGGGTGTCGCCGTGCTCGCTAGCCCGCCTTCTTGGTGCGGAAGATGTTGCGCAGGACGAGCCACATGACGCTCGGGCTCTCGCGCATGCGGCGGCGGAGATACGCCGTAGCATCGTCCCAGTCGGTGGCGAACGGAACGTACAGCCGGAAAGGAACGGTCACGCCGAACTCGCCCGCCAGGAGCCGCTTGGCAAACGGTCGGCGCGGCACGCCCAGCAGCATCTGGATCTCGCAGCGGTCCTCGTGCCCGGGGACCACTTCCCGCAGGAACCGCTCCAGGGTGGGCTCGTCGTGCGTGGCGAACTCCACGCGCACGCCGCGCTCCAGGAGCCGCCGCGCGTGGCTCACGAGCCGGTCCTTCATGAGGGCCTTGTCGGTGAGGGCGATCGTGGCGTCCTCGGGGTAGATCCCGATGACCAGCCGCACGCGCATGCCCGCCGGAATCCGCTCCAGGTCGGCCTCGGTGCGGTGCAGGCGGGTCTGAAGCACCGTGCCGACGTCCAGCCCCTCGGCGAAGAGCGCAAGGCTCCACTCGAGGGTGAGATCGGTCCACGGATGGTCCTCCATGTCGATCGTGAGCCGCACGCCCTGGGCGTGGGCCCGGCGGGCGATGGCTTGGAGGTGCGGGTGGGCCTTCAGCTTGTCGCCGACGGTGAAGGCCGAGGGCTTCACCGACACGGTCGGGCGGGTGACGGGATCGGCGAAGCGCGGCTCGGTCCCCAGTCGATCGATGAGCTCGTCGTACACGGCGACAATCTCGCGGACGCGCTTCTCCTGCGTCACGCCCTCACCCAGCAGGTCCATGGTGGAGAGCGCGCCGAAACGCTCAAGCCGGTCCTGCGCCAGGTCCAATCCCGCGTCGAGCGTTCCGCCCGCGACGTACGGCCGCGCAAACCATCGCACGATGGGTCCGGGGGCAAGACGGGCAAGGCGGGCGAGCATCGGGGCGGGATTCTACCGTCGCCCAGCCACGCGCCGCACGTCGGCCGCGCCGGGCTCGCACCGATTCTCGCCGCGCCGTGCGCGCGTAATCCGACGCGCCCTTGATGGCCCGCGCGCGGCGCCCGTGGCGCGCAAACGCGCTCCTCTTGCGCGCGGGAGTCTTGGGGTACAAGGAACCCTCCCACAGACACAGGCGGCGGCGTGGCGAAGAAGCAGGTCAAGTACGACGAGAGCACGATCCAGACGCTGGACGCGCTGGAGCATATTCGCCTCCGGACCGGCATGTACATCGGCCGCGTCGGCGACGGCACGCACCCCCAGGACGGCGTCTACGTGCTGCTCAAGGAGGTCGTCGACAACGCGGTCGACGAGTTCATCATGGGCGAGGGCAAGACCGTCGAGGTCTCGCGGGTGGACCACACCATCACGGTCCGCGACTACGGCCGGGGCATCCCCCTCGGAAAGGTCGTGGACTGCGTCAGCAAGATCAACACGGGCGGCAAGTACAACGACGACGTCTTCCAATTCTCGGTGGGCCTGAACGGCGTCGGCACGAAGGCCGTCAACGCCCTCTCCGCCGAGTTCGCCGTGACCTCCTGGCGCGACGGCAAGTTCCTCCGCGCCGAGTTCGCACGCGGGCGGCTCGTGGGCGAGAAGAAGGGCAAGGACGCGAGTGCCCGCAATGGCACCCTGGTTGAGTTCACGCCCGACCCTGAGATCTTCGGCACGCCCCAGTGGAACGATGAGTTCCTGGACCATCGCTTTCGCTACTACGCCCACCTCAACACGGGCCTGCGGATCCTCTACAACGGCTCGTCCTACATCAGCAAGCAGGGCGTCATGGACCTGCTGGGCGATGAGCTCGGCGACGAGATCGCCCTCTACGACATCCTGCACGTCCAGCAGCCCCGGCTCGAGTTCGCGTTCACGCACACCCACACGTACGGCGAGAACTACTACAGCTTCGTCAACGGGCAGCACACGAACGACGGCGGCACCCACGAGAGCGCGTTCCGCGAGGGCCTGCTCAAGGGCGTGAACGAGTTCGCGGGCAAGAGCTTCGCGGGTCCGGACGTGCGCGACGGCATCATTGGCGCGGTCGCCATCAAGATGCAGGACCCGATCTTCGAGAGCCAGACGAAGAACAAGCTCGGCTCGACGGACATCCGCGGCTGGATCGTGCAGGAGGTCAAGGACAACGTGGTCCTGCGCCTGCATGAGAACCCCACCGCCGCCGAAGAGCTGCTCACGAAGGTGCGTGCCAACGAGCGTGTGCGCAAGGAGCTCTCCGCGGTCAAGAAGGCCGCGCGCGAGCGGGCCAAGAAGGTCGCGATTCGCATCCCGAAGTTGATCGACTGCAAGGTCCACTACAACGACGAGAAGGCCGGGCGCAAGGACGACCGGCGCCCGGAGACGTCCCTGTTCCTCACCGAGGGCGACTCCGCCGGCGGCGCGATGGTCCAGGCTCGGGATGTCGCCACGCAGGCCATCTTCTGCATGCGCGGCAAGCCGCTCAACTGCCACGGCATGAAGCGCGACACCGTCTACAAGAACGAAGAGCTCTACAACATGATGCAGGCGCTGGGCATCGAGGATGACCTCGATGGCCTCCGCTACAACCGCGTGGTCATCGCTACGGATGCCGACGTCGACGGTATGCACATCCGCAACCTGCTCCTGACGTACTTCCTGCACTACTTCGAGGAGCTGGTCCTGCGCGGCCACCTCTACATCCTCGAGACGCCCCTCTTCCGCGTACGCGACAAGAGCCGCACGGTGTACTGCTTTGACGAAGCCGAGCGCGACGCCGCCATGGCGGAGATCACCAAGCCCGAGATCACCCGGTTCAAGGGCCTGGGTGAGATCAACCCGAAGGAGTTCACGCGCTTCATCGGCCGCGAGATGCGGCTCAAGCAGGTGAACGTGCCCAACAAGGGCGTCGTTCAGAAGACCCTCGAGTTCTACATGGGCAAGAACACGCCGGAGCGGCGCAAGTTCATCGTCGATGAGCTCATCTCGGAGCCGTCGTGGTAAAGCGCGCGAAGGGCAAAGGCTCCGATGACGGCGGCGAGGAGCTGTTCCCCACGGAGCAGGCGGCGGGGTCGATTGACATCCAGTCCCTCATGCGGCGCAACTTCCTCGAGTACGCCAGCTACGTCGTGGTGGACCGCGCCATTCCGGATCTGCGCGATGGGTTCAAGCCCGTCCAGCGCCGCATCCTGACCACGCTCTGGAACATGCACGACGGGCGCTTCCACAAGGTCGCCAACGTCATCGGCGACACGATGAAGCTGCACCCCCACGGCGACGCCTCCATCGGCGATGCCTTGGTCGTGCTGGCCAACAAGGGCTACTTCATTGAGACCCAAGGCAACTTCGGCAACGTCATCACCGGCCACCGGGCTGCCGCGGCCCGCTACATCGAGTGTCGCCTCACGCCGCTGGCGCGCGAGACCCTGTTCTTCCCGGAGCTGACAGACAGTCAGGCCAGCTACGACGGTCGCCGCGACGAGCCCGTAGCCCTACCCGCCAAGCTGCCCGTGGTGCTCCTGCTGGGCGTCGAGGGCATCGCGGTCGGGATGGCCACGCGCATCCTGCCCCACAACTTCAACGAGCTGCTGGAGGCGCAGATCAAGCTCCTGCGCAAGGAGTCGGTCGTGCTCTACCCCGACTTCCCGCACGGCGGGCTCGTGGATGTGAGCGAGTACGACGACGGCCGCGGCAAGGTCAAGGTGCGCGCGCGCATCGAGGCGCTGGACGACAAGACGATCGTCATTCGCGAGATCCCCTACGGCACGACCACCGAGTCCCTCATCGCGTCGCTGGAGAACGCCGCGCAGAAGGGCCAGGTGAAGATCGGCGGGATCCAGGACTACACGACCGACAAGGTCGAGATCCACGTCGAGCTGCCCCGCGGTGTGCACTCCGACGAGACCATTCCCCAGCTCTTCGCCTACACGGACTGCGAAGTCTCGATCTCGTCGGCCCTGACGGTGGTCAACGAACGCCATCCCGCCGATCTGACGGTCAGCGAGGCGCTGGAGTTCTGCACGAAGCGTCTCAAGGCGCAGATCAAGGCGGAGCTCGAGCTCGAGCTCGCCAAGCTCGAGGACAAGCGGCACTGGCTCACGCTCGAGCAGATCTTCATTGAAGAGAAGGTCTGGAAGCGGCTTGAGAAGGCCAAGACCGCCGCGGCCGTAACCAAGGAGACCTGGGACGGCATGCAGGAGCACAAGAAGCTCTTCGTGCGCCCCATGACGGATGAGGACGTCGAACGGCTCCTGAAGATCCCCATCCGCCGCATCTCCGCGTACGACATCGAGCGCTTCCGCGCGCAGATGGACGAGATCCGGGCGCTGATCAAGGCTGCGCAGGCCAAGCTCAAGAACCTCACCAAGACGACCATCGACTACCTCGAGGGCCTGATCGACCGCTACGGCGCCAACTGGCCGCGCCGGACCGAGATCGGCAGCTTCGAGTCGGTCGATCGCAAGGCGGTTGCGCGCCAAAACATCAAGGTCACCTTCGACGCGGAAACGGGCTTCTTCGGCTCCCAGGTTCGCTCGGGCGAGCAGTCGTTCTCGATGAGCGAGTACGACAAGGTGCTCGCCATCTCGGACGACGGCACGTACCGGGTCGTGAGCGCCGTCGACAAGGTGCTCTTCCCCGGCAAGGTCCTGCACATCGGGCTCTTCGACGCCGACGCAGGCGAGCAGTTCACCGTCGTCTATCGCACCAAGGACAAAATCGTCTACGGCAAGCGCGTCCACATCCTGCGGTTCATCAAGGCCAAGGAGTATCGCCTCATCAAGGATCGCGGCGGCGAGGTGCTGCTGCTCCTGCAGGAGGAGAACCCGGGCGACCTCCACCTCTCGTTCGTGCGGGCAAAGCGCCAGCGCGTGCACGAGGCCACGTTCGATCTGAACGAACTGCGTCTCACCAGCGCGAGCGCCAAAGGCATTCGCCTCGCACCCAAGCCGGTGAGTCGAGTCAAGCGCCTCTCGTGATCCACGGGCGGCCCCCTCCCGCCGTCCAGCGCGCCACGGCGCACGGAGCGGGCGAGCGGTGATCCTCGACGACCTCTCCCAGGCCGTCGGACACACGCCGCTACTGCGGCTGGCGCGATTCCTGCCCGACGCGCCGTGCGAGGTGCTGGCGAAGCTCGAGCTGTTCAACCCCTACTCCATCAAGGACCGGCCCGTGCTGGCGATGTTGCGGGATGCGGAGGCGCGCGGCCTCCTGCCGCCCGGGGGCCGTGTGGTCGAGGCGACGTCCGGCAACACGGGCATGGCCATCGCGATGGTGTGCGCGGCCCGCGGCTGGCGCTGCACCCTGGTGATGAGCGCGATGCAGAGCATCGAGCGCCGGCAAGTGCTCGCCGCCCTGGGTGCGGAGGTGATCCTCACGCCCAGGGAAGGCGGCACGAAGGCCGCGCGCGCCGAGGCGCAGCGCATCGCGCAAACAGAAGGCGCGCACTATCTGGGGCAGCACGACAACCCGGCCAATCCGCTTGCCCACGAGGAGACCACCGGGCCGGAGCTGTTCGAGCAGACCGAGGGCCGCATCGACGCCCTCGTGGCGGGGCTCGGCACGGGTGGAACGCTCGTGGGCTGCGCGCGCGCGATCAAGCCGCGCAAGCCCGCCTTTCGAACGATCGGCGTGGAACCCGCCGAGGCGCCGTTCATCAGTCAGGGCGTGTTTCGCCCCCATCGCATCATGGGCACCGCACCCGGCTTCGTGCCCGGCGTGCTCGACCGGGCGGCCATCGACCAGATCGAGTTGGTGAGCGAGGCCGACGCGTTCCAAGCGTGCCGCGAGCTCGCCCGCACCGAGGGCTTGCTCGTAGGGATCTCCAGCGGTGCGGTGGCCGTGGTGCTGCGCCGACTTGCGGCGGATCCCGCATGGGCCGGTCGCACGCTCGTGGGGATCTTCTGCGACACGGGCCAGCGCTATCTCTCCGTCGAGGGACTGTTCGACGCTTGATGCAATTGATTGTTGCAACATACAAATGCTGTACGATGCCTCTCTGGAGGCGCACAGCATGAGTCGATCCGATCCCTCCGCCCTGGCGCAGGAACTAGGCAGCAGCAAGCCCTTCGTCTCGCTGGAGGTCGAAGCCCACTTGAGCCTGGTTCGTACCAGCGACCAGCTGAAGAGCGACGCGGCGCGCTTCCTCAAGGGCTACGGGGTAAGCGCGCCGCAATACAACGTGCTGCGCATCCTGCGCGGCGCGGGTGCGGACGGCCTCGCGTCGTCGGGCGTGGCGGAGCGCATGGTCGAGCGAGTCCCCGACGTGACGCGACTCCTCGACCGCCTCGCGGCGAAGAGCTGGGTGCGGCGGGAGCGCTCGGAGTTCGATCGCCGCGTGGTCACCGCGCGCATCACGCCCAAGGGCTTGCGCCTGCTGGCGAGCCTGGACGAGCCGCTCGTGAAGTTCCACGCGGCGGAGTTCGCGGGCGTGCCGCCCGCAGACCTCAAGCGCCTCGTAGCGCTGCTGGACAAGGTGCGCAGGGCACGCGCGCAGGCGACGAAGTCGCCAGCCTAGAAGATGAAGTTGAAGCTCAGATACGGGCCCCACATGGTGGCGTCCCAGGTGAAGCGATCGGCCCCACTGCCGCTGGTGTAGTCGATGTCGAGCGCGCGCATGCCGCCTTCGAGGGCGAACCAGCGCGCGAAGCGATACTCAGCACCAGCCCGCACCTGCCAGCTGAAGTCCGAACCGACGCCGAAGCCGCCGATGTCCGCCTCGAGATCGAGCGACCAGCGGTTGCCCAGATCCCAGGTCACGCGGCCGCCGACGAGCGGATCCACGAAGCTCTCCGTGCCGCGTACCGTCCCGGCCGCGGCCGGCCCGGCGAAGTCGAGCTGCGTCTCGAGATAGAAGTAGCGCAGGCCAGCGTACACCTCATAGGCAATGGAGCCGGGGCACCCGCACGTGCCACCCGTAGGGCAGCGCTTGAGGCAGTAGGCCACATCCGCCTGCGCCATGTCCAGACCCATGGTCACCCCAAGGCTGCGACCGTCCGCGGCATCCTCGCCATCGATCGTGTCGCCGAGGCGAACCGTGATGCCCTGCAAACGGAAGCTCCAGGGCCCCCGCGAGAGCATGATGCTGCCCTGGAACATGCGATCGCCATGCTCGATGATGGCATCGATGCTGTCCGCCGGGGACGCCTCGACCGCAGCGGTCCGAGTGCCCACGGTCAAGTCTCCGGTGAGACCGAACGTCCAACCCTGCAGCGCGAGCTCGGTCTTCCAGCAGCAGGAGCCGCAGGGATACTCGCGCGCCATGCACCGCGGCGGGCAGCATGCGTCTGCAGGTGCACAGCAGCCGGTCCGCACGAGCGCGGTGTCGGCATCAAACGCCGGCGCAGCAATGTTGCGCGGCGAGGGTGCCTCGGCCCAGGCGATGTCGGCGGTGCCGACGACCAAGAGGGCGAGGCAAAACGTGATCGCAACACCGCGCATGCGTAACTCCCAAGAGGCCCCTACGCCCCAAGGCGCGAGGGTACACGACGAGACCCGAAACAGGGGTTAGCGCCGGCGAGCGCCCCCGCCGCACAGCAGATCGAGACCTGCGCTCGCTGCCACTCGCGGCGCGTGAGTGTGAGTGCCGGCGACAGGCCCGGCGAGCCGCTGTTGGATCACTTCGCTCCGAGCCTGCTCGAGGAGCCGCTCTACTACGCCGACGGGCAGATCCGAGACGAGGTCTACGTCTACGGGTCGTTCCTCCAGGCGCGCAAGCACGAGCGCGGCGTGCGCTGCAGCGACTGCCATGATCCGCACAGCGCTCGGCTGATCCACGAAGGCAACGCGCTCTGCGCGCAGTGCCATCAGCCGGAGGCACCGCTGGATCGCTTTCCCACGCTGCGCAAGGCCGCGTACGACACGCCCGCGCATCACTTCCACGCGCCGGGCACGCCGGGTTCGTTCTGTGTGGACTGCCACATGCCCGCGACCACCTACATGCAGGTGGATCCGCGCCGCGACCACAGTTTCACGGTTCCGCGTCCCGACCAGACGATGCGCACGGGGACGCACAACGCCTGCAACAGCTGCCACTACGACCGCACGCCGGCGTGGGCGCTTGAGGAGATCGTCCGGCGCTTCCCGACGTTCGCCACGGCCCGCGTTCCGGCCGGGCACTTCGGCCAGGTACTGACGGCCGCACGCCGAGCCGACCCGCAGGCGTTCGCCACGCTCGTCCGCCTCGCGCAGGAGCAGGGCGAGCCCGCCATCGTCCGGGCCACGGCGGTCCAGGAACTGCAGCGCTACGAGCCGTCGGCGGCCGTGCGCGCCATCGCCCCCACGCTGATGGATGCGGATGCGCTGGTGCGGGCCACAGCCGCGCGGGCCATCGGCGTCCTCATCCCCGAGGAAGCCCCCGCCGGCTTGCACCAACAGAAGGTGCATGTGCTCGAGCGACTGCTCGACGACCCCGTCCGCCACGTGCGCAGCGAGGCGGCCCGCGCGCTTGCAGGCGCCGCCGAGGCGCAGATCCCGGCCGCGCGCAAGGCGGCCTTCACCGCGGCGCTGGACGGTTGGATCGGGCGGCAGGAGGCGCTCGCGGATCGCCCCGATCCGCATCTCAACCTCGGCGTGCTCCAGGAGATCCGTGGCCAAGCACGGGCCGCCGAGGCGTCCTATCGCC
>JAQBWE010000317.1 GCA_027625315.1 Planctomycetota bacterium | reverse complement strand
GCCCGCTGACGACGTTGCGCCGAACTCTGCCGCCGGGTTGCTCGCCGCGCTACGTCGCCGCGTGGCCGAGGGTCGCGGACTCGCCGAAGCCGGCTACGAAGAGCAGGTCCGCGATGTGGCCGAGGTGCTCTGGCCCGCCGACGGCAGCGCGGAGATCCGCGCGCCGGCGCAGGTGCATATGCAGGTCGCCGCCATTGCGTCTGAGGTGGGCGGCTGGCTGGCCGCCACCGCGGACGCACGGGCGGAGTACGAGCAGACGCATCCGACCGACGTGGGCTTGCACGACGCTTTCCTTGCCGCCGCCGGCAACGGCCCTGAGGCATATGCCGCTTGGTGTGCGGGTGCGGGTCGCGCGCAGCTCGAGGCGCATGCCGACGCGCGTCGCAAGCGCTTCTTCGGCCCGCGCTAGCGCGCGATGATCAGGCGGAAGCCATAGGCGTGGCCGCTGGCGTCCGCGTCAATCGGAGTCATGCGGCGCAGACCCGACGCGACAGGCAGCACGCCGCCCGCGGCGTGTACGCCGAAGGTGCCAGGCTGCGCCCCGGTGACGAGCTCGCCGCCGCCGCTGTAGAGGTCGCGCACGCCGTACGGCGAGAGATCCGGCGCGGGGCTGGAAGCCGCGTCACCGCGCCGTTGCGCGCTGCGGCGCGAAGTAGGCAGGCACCACGGCAGCAGAACGGCGCCCGCGGGATCGCCCGTGGTGTCCAAGGCCGCCATGCGCTGCCACTCAAGCGTCGTGGGCAGCCGCACCGCGACGCCTTCAGCCGCTGAGCGCCACGCGGCATAGGCCGCCGCGTCCTCGGCCCGGATGCCGAGCACAGGCTTCATCGCGTCCTGCGGGATCGCCAGCCACCGGCGGGGTTCACGCTCGTCGCGGCGGAAGCCCGCCGCCGGCACGCGCCGCCCGCGCTCTTCGGGCGCCAGATCGTCGAGCCACTCGCTGTACTTCTCGTTCGTTACGCGCCGCACGTTCACCAGGAAGGGCGGCAGCACCCGGTCATCGCCCGCTTCGACCGAGCCAGCGGGAATCCAGGTCAGCCCGGCTGGCACCGGCGTTGGCTCCGTGCCCAGGCGCACGACGCGCTCGAGGCCGGCGTCTGCGGACCCGCTGAAGCCCAGTCCGGCCTGCCGGGGCACGACAAACCGCAGGAACAGGCCGGCCCGGTCCTTGGATTGGAGCTGGAACGCGCCCGAGGTGAGCGCGTCCGGCGTCAGCGTCGCGGACGTAGGCAGAGCCAGGAGGGCGTCCGTGCCCAGGGTGCCACCCGGTCCGCCCTCGATCGTGACGCGGCTCGAGCGCAGCATCGCCGCCAAGCGCTGCGCCAGCTGAGTCCCCTCAGGCTGGGCGACGTCTGTCTCGCGCACCAGATCCTGCAGGCGGGTGCCAGCAGCCACGATGCGTCGCTCCAGCAACCAATCGACCGCGAGGTTGCCCAACGGAGCGACGTCGCTCGTGGCCAGGGCGCGCACCTCACCCTGGAGTTCGCCCAGGGTGGCGAGCGCGTCGGGCAGGCGGTGGTCCACCGGCGGCGGACTCGCCCTGAAAATGCCGTTGCCCACAATCCAGCCGGCACCGAGGGCGAGCAGTGTGCCCGCGGCCCGCACGACGTTGCGGTTGAGCAGGCGCCGCGCCCAATCCATGGCCGCGCCGCGTGCGCCGCGCTCGGAGATGGCCTGCACGCCGCCGCCCCGCAGCCACGTGCGCAAGTCGGCACACAGGGCGTGCGCGTCGGAGTAGCGGTCGCCGGGCGACGTGGCCATCGCCTTCTGGATCACCGCGCGCAGTCCGAGGCTGGCGCTCTCAGGCAGCGGGACGTACAGGCCGTCCACCGCGTCGCGCAAGAGGTCCTCTTGCACGCGCAGGGTCGGATCCTCGAGCTGCTCGCGACGCACAGCGTAGCCGCGCGCCTTGGCGTCCTCGCCGCCCGCCCGCGCCGCGGCCTCGGCCTCGCGTAGCGCCACGATGCGCTGATCGACCTCGCGCCGCGTGAACGGCGAGGTGGCCGCCAGCGGCGGTTCGCCAGTCACAACAAAGCGGAGCAGCGCGCCCAGTCCCCACACATCCGTGCGGTGATCGATCTCGGCGCGCGCCTGCTCAGGGGAGAGGAAGCGCGGGGTACCGATGATCTTGCCCCGGTCGCGCGCCTCGTCCATCGAGCGGCAGATGCCGAAGTCGATCAGGTAGGGGCGCTTCGTGCGGATGTCGAGCAGGACGTTGTCCGGCTTCAGGTCGCGGTGCTGCACGCCGTACTCGACGTTGGCCACCGCCACGCCTTCGCAGATCGGCAACAGCACGTCGGCGATCAGGCGCTGCAGGTCGTTCCAGTGGCGCAGCCGCGGATGGGCCTGGCCCAGCGTGCCCTTCTGGATGTGCGCGACGAGGTCCGCCAGCGTGAGCGGCTCGTAGAGCAGTTCCATGACGAAGTAGGGGCGCTCGGGATTCAGCCAGCCGCGGTCGTAGACCGGCATCACGTGCTCGTGCCGGATGTTGGCTTCCGCCTCGCACTCGGCGAGGAATCGGTTGCGCAGTCCCTCGGGGATGCCCGCGGCGAGGAGCTTCACCGCGACCGTGCGGTTGGTCTTCTCGTCGAACGCGCGGTAGACGGTCCCCATCCCGCCGCGGCCGACGGGGGACTCGATCCGGTACCGACCGATACGCGTACCGTCGGCCAAGTCGCTCGGATCTCGCTTGATGGCGTCGCCCGTCGTCACGCTGGTCCCTCGTGTCGGGGCGCAGCGTACCCGAATGCGCGCGCTCCCCGCCCTGTGGAGCCGCAGCGATCCAGCGCGGTTTGGGCTGGTGGCCCCGACAGGACTCGAACCTGCACGACCTTTCGGCCACGAGATCCTAAGTCTCGCGTGTCTTCCAGTTCCACCACGGGGCCGGTGAGCATCGGATGCTACCCGCCCGCGTCCGCACGCAGCACGACGACGCGGGTGCCTCCCGGCTGGCGTCGGACCCCCAGCACGCCCGGCTGCGCGCGCAGGTCCC
>JAQBWE010000316.1 GCA_027625315.1 Planctomycetota bacterium | reverse complement strand
GAGATACGAGCCACGTTCGCAGACCCAGCGGATGGTGATGCTCTTCCTAGGCCTGCGGAACCAAGCTCCTATCTTGTCAAGCGTCTAGCGCAAGGCCAGGTGCACCCTCGCGGAGCAGCCGGAAGACCGTCCGCACCAGCTGCCTCTTGAGCGCGCGGACCGCTTCCCGTCTGGTCTTCTGCTCGGTCCGCTTGCGGGCGAGGTACTCCCGCGCGGGAGGGTGGTGAATGACTTGGACGGTCGCGATCGTATGGAGCGCCCGGTTGAGCTGACGGTTCCCCCCGCGGTTCAGTCGCATCCGGTTGGTCTGACCCGAACTCGCTGGGATGGGGGCGACGCCGGCGAGGGCAGCGAAGGCGTCGGGCGAGCGGAACCGTTTCACGTCGCCCGTCTCGGCGATCAGCTTGGCGGCGGTGAGGACACCCACGCCCGACAGACCGAGCAGCGGATGGGGTCCGACGAGGACCGCGATCCTGGCGGTGAGCGCGCGCATCTCCGCGTCGAGCGCCCGCAGCCTCGCGAGGCGACCGAGGGCGAGTCCGGCCTGGACGCCAGCCAAGCGCCGCAGCCGACGGACGACGATGCGTCGATAGCGTTCGGCGACGAGGTTCTTCGCCTCGGCCTGGTAGCCGGGCATGAGCACGACGAGATCGGCATGGACCCGGTTGCGCACGCGTGTGGTCTCGGCCACGGCATCCTCACGGGCCTCCACGAGCAGTCCGATCTCCCGCGTGCGGTCAGCCACCCGGACCGGCGGCAGCTCCATCTCCCTTGCGGTCACCCGGGCGATCGCGAGCGCGTCACCGGGGTCGCTCTTGCCAGCCCGTCGGGTCCGGGTCCGCTCCCGGCGGGAGAGCTGGGGTGGCACCTCGCGGACCTGCTCATCCTGTGCGAGCAGGAAACGGGCGGCCGCGGCGCCGTAGCTCGCCGAGCCCTCGAGCCCGATGACCGCGCCGGGTGCCACCTGCCGGGCCCACGCCGCGAGGGCGCGATGACCGGCCGGGTCGTTCGGGAAGGTGCGCTCGTCGAGCGGCGCGCCGAGCCCGTCCACGGCGCAGGCGGCGAGCGTCGCCTTGTGGGTGTCGATACCGATCGCGGTCATGGTCGCGCCTCCGTCTAGGGGGATACGATGGGCGCGGGCCGGGCGGGCAGCAGTGCGTCGAGTCAAGTCCACGCTCCTATGAGGCCACGCCTGGCCCACTCGATCACCGAGACGAGGGCACTTGTTTCGATAGCCATCCGCCGGGCGGCGAGGCGACTGTCAAGCTGAGCCACCCGTCTCGGGATCGAACCTTCGCAGAACCCCGCGGAGGTCGTTCTCAGCCTACGCACTGTCAAGCCCTTTGAGACACGATCTCACGCGATGCTCTGTCCCTCCACCTCCTTCGGCTCGTTGATCCAGGCCGGACCAGGTAACTGCGGTGGGACCGGCGGCTTGTTGACGAAGCGATCGGGATGGGCGGCGTAGGCAGCGTCGAGTACCCGAGCCCGTTCCACGCGCACCGCGGCAGCGGTGCCGAAGTGGACCGAGGCCGGGGTGTGGTAGCCGATGCCCGAATGCCGGTGGTGATGGTTGTAGGCCGCGAAGAATTCGTCGGCGAAGGCCCGCGCATCCTGGAGCGAACCGAAGCGCTCGGGGAAGGCCGGGCAGTACTTGAGGGTCTTGAAGGCCGCCTCGCTATAGGGGTTATCGTTACTCACGTGGGGCCGTGAGTGCGTGCGCCCGATGTGCAGGTCGGCGAGCAGGACCGCGACGACCTTCGAGGTCATCGCCGAGCCGCGGTCGGCATGGATGTTCAGCAGGCCCATCTCGATGGGTCCTGATGCCGCGACGATGGCCTCGATCCAGTCTCGCACGACCCGGGCGTCCTGGCCCCGCTCCACGACCAGCCAGCCGGGGCTGTAGCGGCTGAAGATATCGAGCATCACGAAGAGGTCGTACCAGATGCCCCGGGCCGGACCGCGCAGTGCGGTGGCGTCATAGGACCACACCCGGTTCGGCTCGGCCGCCACGAGTTCGGGCACGGTCCGTGGCGGATGCGTCGCCTGCCGCCGGCGCTCACGAAGCTCGCCGTCCGCTCGCAGCAGCCGGTACATCGTGGACTCCGAGCCGAGGTAGGTGCCCTCGTCGAGCAGCGTGGCCCAGACCTGGGCGGGGGCCCGGTCCACGAAGCGCTCGCCGTGGAGGACATCGAGGATGGCGGCGCGCTCCTCGGGACTCAGCGCGTTGAGTGGTGTCGGCCGCGGCCTGGGTGGACCGAGGCGGGGTCCTCGGGTACGCCGATAGTGGCTGGCGCGGGACCGGCCGAACGCGTGACAGGCGCCCTTCGTCCCCACCAGCGGCTCCAGCTCCATGAACGCGGCCTCGATCACCGCGGCTGCCTCTCGTCCTGGTCGCTCTCGGCCAGCAGCCGCCCCAAGAGCTCCGATGCTTTTCCCTGGATGTCGATGACCAGGCGGGCCTTGGCCAGTCCTGCCTCGGCCCGCTCGGCGCGACGACGGGTCCGGACCAGCTCGCGCTGCTCGGGCGAGACGGCCGGCGCTCTCGGCCTGGGGGCGAGTCCGGCGAGGGCACCCGCGTCACGGGCCCGTCGCCATTCGCTGATGTGCGAGGTGTAGAGGCCCTCGCGGCGCAGGATGGCGCCCTTCGAGCCGCCCTCGGCCGCGGCTTCGTACTCGGCGAGGATGTCGAGCTTGTATCCGGCACCGAAGGTCCGGCGCACCGGACGCTCGGGCAGGGTCGGGTCTCCGTCCATGGCCGCATGATGCGCGCGCTCCATGGTCAGGGTGGTCAGGGTGGTCAAGGTCATGATGTCAGGCTGTCTTCCTTCTCGCCCTTGGAGTGCTGGTGGGCTACTGCCCGTGTCTCACCTCAGCCTGACAGATAGGGACATTACTATCGCATCACTCCCTGACGACTTTGCGCATTTTTCGCAGCCTCGTACCTTCACTGTGCGCGAGTGGGCTCGCTTTCAAACTTTCCCGGATTGGTATGAGTTCGTAGGGAGCCGGACCACAGGTGGGCGA
>JAQBWE010000038.1 GCA_027625315.1 Planctomycetota bacterium | reverse complement strand
AGCGCCGCGGCCAGGGCGCTGGGTTGAACCTCGACGCCGGCTTGCGCGCACAAGGCGAGGGCGCCCGCCGCGACGGCGGTCGTCGGCACATCGCCGATCGGCATGTAGTAGCTCCAGCCGCCGTCGCCTAGCTGCAACGCGAGGATCTGCGCGACCGCACGCTCCAGCAGGCGCGCGTCCTCCTCGGTCGCGCGCATCCACTGCGCGTCCGCCACAGCTTGCGTGCAGAACCCGTGGTTCCACAGGCCGTAGCCGCGGCCCGGCCCCGCCGCGACCACGCCCCGGCAGTACGCCAACGCCCGCGCCACGTGATCTCGGTACGGGCCTGAGACGGCCGTGCTGCCCGAGGCGAGCCACGCCATCAGGGTCACGGCGGTCGTCACGCCGTCGTAGCCGCACGGCACGCGCTCCCCGTGATGACCGCCGCCGGCGCCGTCACAGCGCGCGCCCTCGGCGTCGTGCTTCATGAAATCGTCGGCGTCGAGCTTGCCGTCTTCGTCCTGATGCGCGGCCAGCCAGTCGAGCGCCGCGGTGACGGCCTTCTCGGTGGTCGTCGTCGCGCCCCCCGCGCGCAGCGCCTTTGTCCGGGCCGCCGCCCAGCGCTGCGGCAGGCCCAGGCGCGGCGTCGCCTCGTCGATGACGCCGAGCACGTCCGCGGCCTGGCAAACACGTTCCCCCGCCGCCGTGACGACGGTCAGCGTCTCCTCCGTGCGGGCCGTGACCTCCCCCACCACGATCTCGCCAGCGCGCAGGTGCACTTCGTCGGCGTAGCTGGGCGCCCCCGGCAACGTCAGCCCGAGGACGAGCACGGCGGCCAGCAAAGGGGAGCGCGACATCGCTACTTGGAACGCTCCTCGTCCTCGTCTTGCAGCGCCTCGAGGCCGAGCGCGCCGCCCACCAGCTTCTCGTGCTTCGGGATCCACACCGCGTCTTCCCACGATGCGCCCGCGCCCGCGACCACGTTCATGATCGACGTGGGGTGCTCCGTGTCGTGGCCGCAGCCACAGAGGTGGCCGAGCTCGTGGGAAAGCGTCAAGCCCATGGCACTCGCGAAGCCGTCCATCAAGCAGCGGATCTTGTCGGCCCGGAAGTTGGCCGCGCGATCCTCACCCCAGCCGTAGGTGCCATCCACGAGCCGGCGGTCGGCCACCGTCAGCGGCGGATCGAGCTTGCGCGCGAGGTACATCGTGCGCTTGAGGAACGAGGTGTAGACGGCGACCCAGGTGCCAAAGGCCCGGCCGCCGGCGGCTTCGTCGTCGCCGGCACACACAGCCAACCACAGGTCGCTCTTCTTCACGTCGTCACCCGGCGGCTCGGTCGTGAACGCTAGGCCCCACGACCAACCGGCGAGCGACGTGCCGTCGGCTTCCCGCCGGAAGAGGCGATTCGCAATCCGGATGGCGCGACCCATGACCTCGGCGCGTACGAGGGCGTCCAGCGCCTCGTCCTTGCCGCCCGTCGAGAGTCCGATCTCGAGCAGATCGCGCTCGATCGTGCGCTGCTCCTCGCTGCCCCAGGTGAGGTAGGTCAGTCGGCCGCGCTCCCCGCGCGCCGCCGTCCGCGGACGACCGAACGCCAGCGGCGGTCCGCACCCGGGTGTGGGCAGCAAGCCGCCCGGCCAGATCGCGTAGCGCCCGCCCTGCACGCGCCACCACGTGGTGGCGTAGCCGCGGACGGCACCGGAGGCGTCAAAGGCCAGTGCACCCAACACGCCCGGACTCGGCGTTTCGGGCGCGAGCGCGTCGCGCACGTGCTTGAGTTTCGTGCTCCCCGCGGCTGCTACGGCGGCGAGTACCCGCGCGGTTGCCTCGTACGCGCGAGCGCTCACAGCCTCTAAGGGCGCGCCGGCGCGCTCCAAATCGTCGACCAACTTCTCGCCCGCCCGGCCGTGCATCTCGGGATCGGGCCCGTCGAGAAACACGGCGCCCTCGAGCGCGTCGGCGCCGAAGGCCAGCAGACTGGCATCGCGGCCGCCATCGGCGAACACGAGGCGCGGACGCCACGCCGAGGCTGCTAGCGCTCGCACGAAGGCATGCAGCGGCGCGCCCGCCATGGCGACGTAGATCCACTCCGCTTCCATCCCGCGCAAGGCTTGCAGCGTCGCCTCACCAGCCTCAGGCTCCCAGCCGCGCACGCCCGCGAGCCGGATCCGCGATCCAAGGTTGCGAGCAAACGCCGAGGCGAGCTGCAGGCCATAGCGGGTCGGCTCATGCACCACGGCCGCGCTGTGCGCGGCAAGCGGCGCCGTCATGCCGTCGGCGGCGAGGATCGCCTGCGCCGCCGGACTGACGCCGACGTAGAGCAGGTACTCGGGCGCTTCGAGCGGGTTGGGCCGCCGGCCCGTCAATACGAACCAGGGGACCGCGAACCGGCGCGCCGCCTTCCAGTACGCCTCGTCGAGGTCGGCCGTGGGCAGAGCCAGGATGGCCACGGGCTTGAGGGCCCGGGCGGCCGCGACGGCCTTCTTCAGCCCCTCGGCGGTGCCGCCATCGTCGAGGGCTGCGACCTCGACGCCGCCCTCCAGAGGACCCGAACGATCGACGCCAGCCGCCACCAATTGGGCCGCCTGGGCCGCTGCGGCCAGCCGCTGGGCATCCTCCACGTGGCCCAGAACGACGACCATCAGGGGCTTGGGCGGGGCGGCCTCGCCCCGGCCCGTAAGGGCGAGCACGGCCGCGGCCAGGCCCAGCAGACCGGCCCGAACCACAGCTCGCGCCGGGGCGCGTGACCTCGGGACGGGCTGCCGACACGACATCTTTGGAGCGTCCTCGACCGGGTTGGCTGCGTCAAGCGCTCCCCTCTGTGGCGCCCTCTGGGTAGGATCCGGCCCGTTGGAGGCCGCGCTCCGTGCTCGGGAATCGCCCGACCACGAGGGAGCGTGTGCCCAGGGAGGACCGCATGTTCCGATTCCGTTCCCCCGCCGCCGCAGCCCTTGCGCTTGCAGCCCTGGTGCTCGTGCCGAACCTGGCCCAGGCCGAGGACGCCGACAACGACTGCCACCGGCTGGACATGGAAGTCCGCTGCGTGGTGAGCCCGAGCAAGATCGTCCTTGTGGGTGATCCGTTCGAGGTAACCGCCACCGTCCGCAACACGGGCGACCTGGCGCTTTCCAACGTCACCCTGGCCCTGCGCGGCCACGAGGGCGTGACGCAGGTCGGCAGCGAGGACCTCTCGATCCAGATCGAGCGGCTCGAGCCTGCTGAGGAGCGCACCCTCACCCGTCGGTTCGTCTCGGACGAACCTGGTGAGCGCCGTGTGAGCGCTTCGGCCCGCGAAGAGCGCGGGTGGGCGGCCGCTGGCTGCTACTGCGGCGTGCTCATCAAGGGTCTGCCCGCCATCCAGCTCGAGATGATCGATCTGGACATCGAGCGCAAGCCCAAGGGCATCTTCGAGATCGGCGAGGACTTTATCTACGTCCTGACGGTCGAGAACGACGTCGGTACGGCCCTCACGCCGGACCTCAAGGTCGTTTGGCAGCTCCCCGATTGCCTGGAGTTCGTCCAGGGAACGGGTGATCGTGGCGCCACGATCAGTGGCAGCGGCAAGGCAGCCGAGTCTTCCAGCTTCGTGCTGCGCCCGAACCAGAAGCAAAACTTCGAGCTCACCGTCAAGGTGGTCAGCGTCCCGCCGCGCAACCTCACCCAGACCCGGGCGTCCATCCTGACGTCGCAGGGCGGGCTCGAGTTGGCGACGGAGACCGAGTCGACCACGCTGAAGGCCCGGGCCAACTAGGCCTCTGCCACCCGGGCCATTTGGCCCGCGTCCCTTCGCCGGGCTCGGCGCCTTCGGGTGCCGGGCCCGGCCCCGTTTTGGGCCTCGCCAAGGAGTGCTTACACTGCCCGCCATGCCTTCCGAACTCCAGAGCCCTACGGCCACCCTTCTCCAGCACATCCGCGAGACGATCGAAGCGAACGACGTCTGGCGCGGACACACGATCAATCTGATCGCGTCCGAGAACGTGCTCTCGCCGGCCGCCCGGCGGGTGCTCGACTCGGATCTCCTGCACCGCTACGCCGAGGGTCATCCGGGCGGGCGCTACTACGAAGGCACGCGCTACATCGACGTGATCGAGTCGCTCACGGCTGAGACCCTGCGCCGCGTCTTCCAAGCGGGCTGGGCCGACGTCCGGCCGATCTCCGGCACGGTCGCCAATGAGGCGGTGTTCAGTCGGATCGTGCCCCAGGGCGCGACGGCGATCGCGCACACGGTCGCCGGCGGTGGCCACATCAGCCACGCGCGGATCGGCAGCCTGGGCAAGCGCACGAAGAACATCCTCCCGTGGCCGACGCTCGCCGACGGCTACTCGATCGATCCAGCCGCCGCACGCGATCTCATCGCCAAGGAGAAGCCTGCGGTCGCCGTGCTGGGGCGCAGCCTGTTTCTGTTCCCGGAGCCCCTCGCTGAGTTGAAGGACGTGTGCGTCGAGCACGGCACACGCATCCTCTACGACGGCGCGCACGTGCTGGGCCTGATCGCGTCGGGCACCTTCCAGGATCCGCTGCGCGAGGGCGCGGACGTCCTCAATGGCTCGACGCACAAGACGTTCTTCGGTCCGCAGCGCGGTGTGATGTTGAGCCCCGGTGGCGACGAGGAGCTCACGAAGACGCTCGACAAGGGCGTGTTCCCCGGCTCCTCTTCGAACCATCATCTCTTCAGCCTGCCCTCGCTGCTGGTGTCGGCCCTCGAGGTGGAGGCGTTCGGAGCCGAGTACGCACGCGACACCATCGCGAACGCACAGGCGCTCGGCGCCGCCCTGGCGCGCCAGGGCTTCGCCGTCGCGATGGCCGATCAGGGCTTCACGCAGAGCCATCAGGTGGCGGTCGATGTGTCGCCCTTCGGCGGCGGCAAGGATGTGAGCGCCCGACTCTGCGCCCAGGACATCATCTGCAACATGAACCTGCTGCCCGGTGAGCCGGGCAAGCTCGCCTTCGCCCCCAGCGGCATCCGACTGGGCGTGCAGGAGATGACGCGCTTCGGCATGGGCGCCGACGAGATGGAAGCGATCGCCGAGTTCATGAAGGCCGCCATCACAGGCGGCCGCGACGTGCGCGCCGAGGTGGGCGCGTTGCGTGATCGGTTCCCCGAGGTCCGCTACGGGTTCGCCGCCTCCGACCTCGACTGACCAATGGCTCCGGCCTGCGCCGGGACAGCAAGCCCGGGCCGCGCTATCGTGAGGCCATGAGCCTTGACGATCTGATTTCCGCCGCGTGGGCCGAGCATGGCGACGCGGCGGCCGCGGTGAGCGCCCGACTCGAGGGCGGCGTGGAACTCGTGGCCGACGCCGACGGCGCCGGGCGCTTCATGCACATCGTCAATCACGTGATTGGCGACCATCTGGGTGAACGCACGAAGGCCGCCCGACTGTGCGAGGCGGCGGTCAAGCGCGCGGGCGCCGACGCAGGCCCGGGGGCGTACGTGCATCTCGCCGTGGCGCGCGTTTTGGCCGGGGACGACGCCGGCGCGGAAGCGGCCATCGCCCGACTGGGCGACGACGAGGCGCAGCGTATCCGCGTCGGGGCCCTCGTGGCCCAAGGCCATGCCAACGCGGGCACCTGGGACGACGCCAGCCAGATCTACACCGAGCAGCTCGCGGCGGCCGCTGCGCTGCCGACGGGCCATGCGGCGGAGCGCTCGCTCGCGGTCGTGTCCAACAACATCGCGAACGAGGCCCTGGAGTGCGCGCAGCGCACGCCGGCCATCACGACGCTCATGGAGCAGGCGGCCGAAACTGCGCGCATGTACTGGCTGCGTGTGGGCACGTGGGTCAACGACGAGCGCGCGGACTACCTGCTGGCGCTCGTGCGCACGGCCGCCGGCAAGCCCGACGAGGCCTTGATGCACGCGGGGCGCGCGCTAGCAACGATCGCAAACGCCGACGGCGAGGAGCCGGTGGACGAGGCGTTCCTCCATCTCGCGCGCGCCGCGGCGCTGCGCGATCTGGGCCGCACCGAGGACCACGCGTCCGCCTTGGCGGCAGCGGACGCGCTGCGCGCCACCATGGACGCCGGCCTGCACGCGTGGTTTGACGGCCAGCGCGCGAAGTCGGTGTAGGCGGGTCGGTGCCCCGCTGCCTACGCTCAGCGAGCTCGCAGGGCGGCGTCCAGGGCTTGTTCGGCGCGCTTGTCGCCCCGCACGGCGGCGCGCAGCATGTCGAACAACGTGCTCTCCGCATGCAGCGCGCGATACGCACGCGCCAGGTCCCCCACCAGCGCCGCGCGCGGGACGCTGGCGTCCTCGCCGTTCATGATCGCAGCCGCGATCGGCCGCCGATCCATCAGCACGTGGCGCACGAGGTTCTCTTCGATCTCTCCGAATAGCTCGCCACTGCCCTTGGCGCACTGCCCGAGCGCCCTCGCCACGGCCCCGCCGAGCTTGCACGTGCGCTCGAACTCTTGGAACGGCACGCTCTGCCCGGGCAGAGACCGGTAGCGCGTCGAGACGTCCGCCAGCGCCCAGCGCAGATCCTGCGTGGAGTCCTCGAGCCCAATCTGACCCACGGCCTCTGCGGCGTGCCGCAGCAGGCGCGTGTCCTTGCTCGTGCGCAACACGTCGCCCAGCTCGCTGATCGCGGCGGGATCGCGCCAGCGCCCACACAGCCATGCGGCCCACACACGCGCGGGCGCGGGGTGCTCTTGCGCGCGCACGACCGCGCGCACCCCGGCCGAGAGCCGCGCGCGCTCGCTCGTGCCCAACTGCGCCATGCGGCGCGCGGCGTGCTCGGCGTCGGAGCGTCCGGCCGTCAGCCGCTGCAGAAGTCCATCGCCATCGAGATCGTCAGGAAAGCCAATCCCCCACGCGGCAGCCGGATCGCCGAACGCGGCCAGCGCAGCACGGCCACTGGGCTCGGCGAACGACGCGCGTGGCCACGCGGAGTCGGCGCGTCGCCTGCGCTTCGGCGCGATGCTCCGAAAGAGGTCGCGGCGCGCGGCCGGTGCGAGACCGTGCCCTTCCCGCGGCAGCTCGCAATAGACGAAGGAGTCTGAGCGCCCCAACAGGCTCTCCGCGGCCTTGCGCACGGGCTCGATCGGCACGACCTCGTCGGCGTCCCCGTGATAGAGCCACAGATTCGTCTTGCCGGCGACAGCGGCGTAGCCCTCCGGCTTGCCCCCAGCGGCGATGGACACGGAGGCGAAGCGGTCGGCCTTGCGACCCGCCCAGTACCACGCACCGTCGGCGCCGCCCCCCTGGCCCACCAGATGCACGCGCTCAAGGTCGACGTTCCACAGCGCCGTGACCTCTTCGTACACCGCCTCCAGGAACGCGTAGTTGTCTGACGTGCCCCACGGCGCCTCGAGCGCCTGGGGGCAGACGAGGATCCACCCCAGCCGCTTCGCGTCATCCAGGTAGAGCGCGAGCGCGTCCTTGGGACTCCCGCGCATCTCGCCCTTCTCGGCGTGCATGATGCCGCCGCCGTGCAGGGCGAACAGCACCGGCAGCGGCTCCACGGGGTCGAGATCGGGCGGGATGTAGAGCGCGTAGCGGCCGCCGACGTGGTCCGACGCCTCGAGGCGCAACAGCACCTCGTCCTTCAAGCCGCGATCGACCCGTTGGCTGCGCACCATGCGCTCGATCGCGTCGGCGCCGCCCGCGTAGCCGTATTCGCGCGTCAAGCGCTCCGCATCGGCGCGTCGGTCCGCACCGCTCTCGATGCGCAGCAAGCCGCGCACCTCGCGCGCAAGCATCGGATCCAGCGCGAGATTGCCGCGGCGCGCGGCCGCGAACTTCTCGGCGCCGCCGAAGGCCTTGAGCGCCTCCGCGTGCGTCGGCTGCACGACGAGGATCTCGGCCGCGAGTCGCCGCGCCCAGTCCGCCAAGCGGCCGGACTGGGCGGCGCGCATGAGGTCGACGCGGCGCGGCACGTCCGCGGCTCCGAGATCCTCGAGCTCGCGCTGCAAGTGATCTTCGAGCGGCCACGGCTTGGTTTCACGTACGTCGATCGCGCGCAGCCGGCGCACGCCGACGGTCATCTCCGGCGCGGAGCTGCCGTACTCGTTCAGCAGGATCTCGGCGCCCTCACGCCGCGCGAAGCCGCGATAGGACTTCCCGCTGCGTACGACCACCTCGTCGGCCGCGAGACCCGCAGGACTCGCAAGCAGCAGGCAGAGGACGGCGAGAGCACGCACGCTCATTCGCCCGGAGCCCCCTCGGGCCTGTCCGTATCAGGCACGGGATACGGCTTGCAGAGCAGCCACACGACGGCGCCCACAAGCATCATCCCGACGCATAGGACCTGCCCGCGTGTGAGCCACGTGCCGAGTTGGAAGCCGATGCCCACATCCGGATCGCGGAACTGCTCGACGAAGAACCGCATGCTGCCGTACAGCACGAGGAACGACGCAGCGATGCGCCCGCCGCCCCAGCCGAGCCGCAGCATGAGGAAGCGCAGCACGAAGTAGAGAATGATGCCTTCGGTCAGCATCTCGTAGAGCTGGCTCGGATGGCGCAGGGGCTCGAACAGGAAGTCCTCCGGCACGCCGTCGGCTCGCGCCTTGAACCAGCCCTCGGAGTCCGGTGCGTAGTTCGTGCCGAACGGTCGCGGCAGGCCGCCATAGCGCGGGAACCGCATCGCCCAGGCCCCCTCCCAGGGGCGGCCCCACAGCTCCGCGTTCACGAAGTTGCCGAGCCGCACGACCGCCACGCCCGGGGCGGTCGCGAGCGAGAGGCCGTCGAAGAGCTCGCCGCGGGGGAGGCCGGCTTTCTTGGCGTAGACCCAGTACGCCACGATCACGCCCAGCAGCCCGCCGTGGAAGGACATGCCGCCCTTGTGCACCTCGATGATCTGCCACCACTCGTAGCCCAGGGAGAGACCGTAGAACAGGAAGTAGCCGAGGCGCCCGCCCACGAACACGCCGAGGATGCCCCAGAACAGGACGTCGATGACCTTGTGCACGGGCACGGGCCAGCGGCCGCGCTGGGAGAGGCCGCGCAGCACGAGCGCGGCCAGCACGAACGCGATGATGTAGCAGACGCCGTACCAGCGGACCTTCACCGGCCCGAGGTCGAGCAGGATCGGATCGATGATGGGGTACGTGATCTCAGCCAACATGCGGGCGCGCTCCAGGGACGGTCAGGGGGCACGGTACGCGAAACCAAGCGCCCCGGGGAGGATTGGGGTGCCGCGGCTGCGCTAACGAGTGAGCCGTGCCTGCTTGCGGTTGGACGCGCGCAAGATCTCGCCGCCCGTCACGGCGACGCGGGCGCGCCAGTCGGCAACCGCCGCTTCGCCCAGGCGCACGCCGCCGCCTTCCACGAGCTGGCGGGCCTGGTTCGTGCTGGAGGCAAAGCCGCAGGCCTTGAGCAGATCGACAATCCACCAGAGCCCGTCGTCCCCCGCCGCGGGCACGCTGACCTCAGGCAGATCGGCGGGCACCTGGCCCTCTGAGAACACGCGCGTCCACTCGGCCAGCTGGCGCTCGGCCTCGTCGGCTCCGTGGTAGCGACCCACCACTGCCGCGGCCATGGCCTTCTTGGCGTCATACGGCGAGCCGCGCAGGAGAGCGTCGATCTCGTTGTCGGGGAGATCCGTGAGCAAACGCAGGTACTTGGGCAGCAGGTCGTCGTCGATGCGCATGGCCATGCCGAACTGATCTTTCGGGTCCTGGGCCACTCCGATGGCGTTGCCCAGCGACTTGCTCATCTTCGCGTGGCCGTCGGTGCCCTCGATCAGCGGACTGATGAGCGCCACCTGAGGCGCGAGCCCGACCTGCTCCATCAAGCGCCGACCGACGGCGAGATTGAAAGTCTGATCGGTGCCGCCGAGCTCGATATCGGCCTCGACCATCACGGAGTCCCAGCCCTGCATGAGGCAGTAGAGAAACTCGCGCACCGAGATCGGCTCGTTGGCGGTCCAGCGCTGCTCGAAGGAGTCGCGCTCCATCATCTGCTGCACCGTCATCCGGTTCGTCAGCGCGAGCACGTCCATGAAGCTCATGCCGGCGAACCACTCGCTGTTGCGACGGATCTCGACACGCTCCATGTCGATGATGAGCCCCAGCTGATCCATCCACGTGGCGAGGTTGGCCTCGATATCCTCGGACGTGAGCATGGGCCGCGTCTTGTCCTTGCCGGAGGGATCGCCCACGGTGGCCGTGTAGTCGCCCAGGATCAGCACGGCCTGATGGCCCAAGTCCTGGAGGCGACGCAGGTTCCAGAGCGGAATGCCGTTGCCCACGTGCACGACCGGCGAAGTGGGATCGATGCCGAACTTGCAGCGCAGCGGTCGCCCGGCGCGCAGTTTCGTCAGCAACTCGCGCTCGGGGATCACCGTCTCGACCGTCCGGGCCAGAGGTGCGAGCCGGGCGCGGAGGTCGTCGTCTTGCATCATGCGTCGGTGCTTTCGTGGAACGGGCGCGCTAGCCGTCGTGCCGGGCGGTGACGGTCCGCTTGCGCTCGCTCTCGCGGCGGAGCCACTCCCGCCACAGGCGCGGATCGGGCGCCAAGCGTACCCCCGTCAACGTGCTCAGGCCCTCCATCAGCGCATCGGCCCGCGCCGGCGTCGCGTCCAGCTGGGTGACCAGTGGCTCGGCGAGCGGCTCGAGCGGCTCCCCCACGGCCCGCTCCCGCAAGAGATCGATGCTGCCAAGGGCGGCGCGGTAAAGCGCCGGATGACCCTCGCCCAGTGCGCGCGCGAGGATCTGCATGGCCCCGTCACGCCGACTCGGCGGTACGAACTCCGAGGCGACCAGCAGGTGCGCCGGCGCCACGGTTTGAAGCGCCGTCTCCATGGACCGGAGGGGATCAACCGTCAGGGGCTCGAAGCCCGCGGGGAGCGCCATGACGCGTCCGGGGCGGATCTTGAGCGTGATGCGGCGCGGCGTGCTGCCGCGGCGCAGGTCCGTCGGGCGCAGCGTGCCGCTGATCTCCAGCGTTCGCACCCCCGCGATGGCGCTGCCAGCAGCCTCCGGCGGCACAACGAGGGGGATCTCGTGAATGGCGCCGGGCGCGATCACGATCGGTGCGTCGCCGGGCTGCTGCAGAAACACCGTACGGTTCCAAGTGCGCCGCAGCTGGGTTGCGTGCACGTCTCGGTCCCGGCGCGAAATCTCGAGCAGCAGCGCAGACGGCGACGTGCTCGCGTCCCCGCGCGCGGGCGCGTGGATGGTGACGGTCTCCGTCGACACGTTGCGCAGCCGAATGACAAACGCCACGCCGGTCTCGAAGGCGACATAGTCCTGAACGCCGCGCGCCTCCGCGCGGAGCAGCACCTCTTCGGCCCGTCGCATCGTGAGGGTCTGCCGCTGAGCCCGCAGCCGGTCGCCCCACGGCGCCGCGGGACCCTGGGCCAGCGCTCCGTCGAGCACCTGGAGCGCCTCGTCGTCGTAGCCGCCATCGGCATACCGGCGCGCGAGGTCCAGCTTCTCCTGCCAGCCCGCGGCGTCTTCGTCGAGTTTCATGCGACGACGCTGCTCGTCGCGTCGGGGGTTCGCCCCCGTACCAAACTCGATCGGCTCGAACGACGGCGCGATCGGACCCTCTGGTTCGGCCTCCGACGGGGTTGAGCAGCCGGCGACGAAGACCAGCAGGGCGAACAGGCCGAGGAGCGGCAGCCCGACGGCCACCCGACCACCGGGACGCGTACGCACTGCATGGGGCAGGTGGACAGACATGCGCCACGCATGCTCGCGTGGGGCCGTCATCCTGCCGTCATTCCGCCCGGACCGAACCTGCCCGGACCGAACCTGCCCGGACCAAACCTGCCCAGGCGGCTGATGCCGCCCAGGCTCTCCCCAGGCCCTACTCAGCGGCGGGGGCATCCTTGGGCTTGTCAGCGTCCTCGGCCTCAACAGCCTCCGGGGCCGCCTCAGCCTCGACAGCCTCGACAGCCTCGACGGCCTCGACGGCCTCGACGGCCTCCGTGGCCTCGGCAGCCGCCTCGGCGTACGGGTCGCCACCGTCATCGATGAGCTCTTCGGTCGGCACCACGGGCACCGGCACGGGGCCCTTCGGCGGCTCGGCTACGGCGCCCTCTCCCACGTTCACGCCCATGCCGGCGAGCAAATCGCGGTCGCGGATCAACGTCAGACCGATCTTGCGCTCCTCGGTGTCCAGGCGCAGCACGCGGACGCCCACGCGCGAGCCAGGCTCGAGGTGGTCCGACGGCGTGAGCTCGGAGATGTGCAGCAGGCCCTCGAGATCCGAGGAGAGACCAACGAAGATGCCGAAGTTGGTGACCTTCGTGACCTCGCCGACGTGCTCGCTATCGGGCGCGAACCTCTCGAGGATCTCCATCTGCCAGGGATCGAGCGTGAGCTGCTTGAGACCCAGCGCGATGCGCTTCTTGTCGGCGTGCACCGACAGCACAACTGCACGGACCGAGTCGCCCTTCTGGACGACCTCGTTGGGGTTGGCGATCTTCTTGGTCCACGACATGTCGGAGACGTGCAGCAGACCGTCGATGCCATCCTCGAGCTCGACGAACGCGCCGTACGTCGTGAGGTTGCGAACGCGACCCTCGACCACGGTGCCCGGCGGGAACCGGCCCTCGACCTCGTCCCAGGGGTTCCCGTCGGCCTGTTTCATGCCGAGCGAGATCTCCTGCTTCTCGCGGTTGATGTCGAGCACGACGACCTCGACCTCGTCGCCGACCTTCACCACCTCTTGCGGGTGGTTGATGCGCTTGCTCCAGGACATCTCGGAGATGTGGACCAAGCCCTCGATGCCGTCCTCGAGCTTGACGAACGCGCCGTAGGGCATCACGTTGACAACCGAGCCCTGAATGCGCGAGCCGACCGGGTACTTGAGCTCGACGCTCTCCCAGGGGCTGGGCGACTTCTGCTTGAGACCCAGCGCGATGCGCTCACGGTCGAGATCGACGCGCAGCACCATCACCTCGATCTCGTCGTCGATCTTGAGCATGTCACTCGGGTGCGTGAGACGGCTCCACGACATGTCGGTGATGTGCAGCAGACCGTCGATGCCGCCGAGGTCCACGAACGCGCCGAAGTCGGCGATGTTCTTGACCACGCCCACGCGGATCTGACCGGGCTTGATCTCGTTGAGCAGGCTCTTCTTGGCCTCCTCGCGCTGCTCCTCGATGAGCTTGCGACGCGAGATGACGATGTTCATGCGCTCGTGGTCGATCTTGATGATGCGGGCCTCGACGTCGCGACCGATGAAGTCGCCGATGTCGTGCGCACGCCGGATCGAGACCTGGCTCGCCGGCAGGAACACCGGGACGCCGATGTCCACGAGCAAGCCGCCCTTGATCTTCTTGACCACGTGGCCGCGGACGTCGTCGCCCTCGCCGTAGGTCTTGACAACGCGCTCCCAACCCTTGATGCGGTCGGCCTTGCGCTTGCTGATGATGACGCCACCACCGGCCTCGTCCACGCTCTCGAGCAGGACGTCGACTTCGTCACCCACATCGACCTCGTCGATGTTGTTGAACTCGTTGGTGCCGATGATGCCTTCGGACTTGTAGCCGATGTCGACGATGACTTCGTCATTGCGAATGTCGACGATGCGGCCGGTCACGACCTTGTTGGCGCTGAACTCTTTGGCGCCGGCGACATACCGGCTTTCCAAGTCGCCCGCGGGCTCGAGGATCAAGAGGATCTGGGCTTCGAGGTCAGCGGAGGGGAGGTCGAATCTACGAATCTTGTCGCGGGAACGCATGGGGTGTGGATCTCGGGGGTCGGGGTTTGTAGGCCTAGAGGGCGGCATGGCCTGCTTCGGGACCTTCCCGATGGCCTGCCTCTTCGAACCAGTGACTCATGGCTGGGCGCCGCTCCGGGCCGTGCCGAGCACGGTGGCTGGAGGGGCGCTCGTCCTTTGGGGGCGGCCCTTAGGGACGAATCACCGATCGTACCCGCATCCAGACGGCCTCAAAAACCTCGTCAGGGGTCATTTGGGTGGTGTCCAAGCGCTCCGCGTCGGCTGCCTGGGCGAGCGGCGCCACGGCCCGGCCCCGATCCTGGGCGTCCCGGGCCTCGAGATCGGCGCGGACGCGACCCATGTCGGCGTCCGGGCCCACCTCCTGGCCCTGGTCGAGCCGGCGGCGCGCCCGCTCCTCCGGGTCGGCGTCGAGGAACAACTTGATGACCGCGTCCGGGAAGACCACGGTCCCCATGTCGCGGCCTTCCGCCACGACGCCCGTCTTGCCCTCCGCGAATCGGCGCTGGTGGACCACCATCACGGCCCGCACAGCCGGTACGGCGGCAACGCTGGAAACACCCCGCGCCACCGCTGGCGTGCGCAGGGCCGCGCTGACGTCGAGGCCGTCCACCCGCACGACCCCCTGGGGCTCGAGGCTCAGTTCGAGGTCGCGCGCTAGCGCAGCCAGGGCCGCGCCGTCATCCAAGGCCACCTCGGACTGGAGCGCGGCGTGGGTCAGGGCGCGGTAGAGCGCCCCGCTATCCAGATACGCCCACCCGAGACGCTCTGCGAGGCGACGCGCGATGGTGCTCTTGCCGACCCCAGCCGGCCCGTCGATGGCGATCACGCGCACGGCCGACTACCGGCCGCTGCCCGCGGCCTTCGGGCGCGCTGTTTCCCACCAGCCGCGAATGGCGGTCCGCACGGCCCCCAGGCCGTCCCCTGCGGTGCTCTCGTCGGAGAACATCGGGAAGGTCTGCCACCACGGATCGCCTTGGCGCTCCTTGGCCGACAGCGCCTGCACGCGATCACGCAACACCTGATACGCCTTGCGCGCGACCGCGTCGGGTACAGCAGGCTTCGTCTGGATCACATCCACGAGGATGTAGCGGAGCTGCCAACGCGGGTCGACGTCGCGCACTTGCGCGAGATCGTCGAGGCCCGCAAGTCGCGCGGCCACGCCGTCGGGCGTGTCGAGCCACGTCCGCCAGGCGCGGCGGTTGGCCTCCGCGGCATCCAGAGCGATCCACGCGCCTCCGCCGATCTCCAGGTCCACGCGTCCTGTGAGCGCGGAGAACGCTGCCCGGGTGGCGTTGTACTCCTCCTCAAGCGCCTGCCGTTCGTCTTCGCCATCCGGCAACACTTCGAGCGGCATTGCGAACAGGTGCGGGATCAGGTAGAGCAGCCCGGCGGGCGCCGCAATCTTGCCGAGTCCCGCCGCCGCCCCGCGGCGAACGGACGAGACCGGATCCTCGAGGGCGAGCCCGACGTAGCGCGCAGCGATGCGCACGATCTCGGGATCCGCCGTGCCGGTCTCGAAGCGGCTGAGGATCCGCACCACCCAGAATCGGCACAGGGCGTCCGGCTCCACCCGCGGCTCGTGACGCTGGTAGACGATCGGGTCCACAAGCGGGATGTTCAGGTCGTAGTACTCGTGCAGCGCCTCGCGCCGCACGACCTCGTCCTCGTGCGTGCAGCGCCGGATCAGGTCCGCCATGGCCCCTGCGGCGCTGCGGGTCGCGCCGGGCGCCTCGCTCTGCCCCGACTCGAGCAAGCCAATCACCTCGTCGAGCCGCTTGAGTTCCTCAGGCTGGCCCGTCATGCCGGCGCGCAGTCGCCGCAGATACGGCAGGCGTTCCTTGTGCCGCCCAAGCTGCGCCAGCGTGACCTGCATGGTGTCGAGCAGGTGAGGCGGCAGGGGAATCAGCGTGTCTGCCTCGCCGAGCCGCCGCACGATCTCATCGTCGAGCGCTCGCGCGCGCTCCTGGGCCGCCGCATCTTCCTGACCCCGCAAGGCGCGCCCCTCGGTCACCGCCGAGAAGGCCAACAACTGCAGCGTGTGCGCGCGGGCGATCTTTGTCTGCTCGCTCACCGGCGCGCTGCTGAGACTCGCCAGCACGGCCAGGAGCTCAACGCGCGCGGCCGCGGTCTCGCCGGTGCCCAGCAGCAGTTCCGCGAGGATGCTGCGCGAGCGCCAATCCGCCGGATCCTCAGCCGCCATGGCCTGGAGGACCTTGATGGCCGCGGCGGGATCGCCGCGACCCATGTGCGCCCGCACCATCATCTGCCGCAGGCCCGGATCTTTCGGCGCGACGCTCAGCAAGTTGCGCAGCTCGCCACTCGCAGCGTCCCACTTCTTGAGCTGGAGTGCGCACTCCACCCACCGGGCGCGGAGCGCAATGGCCTGGGGCTCCTTGCGGATGAGCGTCTCCAGCGCGCGCTGGGCCTGCTCCCACTGCTCCAGCAGCATGTACGCCGTCGCCAACATCTCGCGCGCTTCGTCCTGCTCGGGATCGACGCGCAGCACGGCCTCCGCGGCCCGCTTGGCCTCCTGGGGGTCCCGGCCGAGGGTGGCGAACTTCGCCGCCATGAGCAGGTACTCGATCTTGTCGGGGCGCTGCTGCAGCGCCGCCGCAAGGCTCTGACGGGCATTCGCGAGGTCGTTGCTCGCGATGTAGAGGATGGCGAGGCGGTAATGGGCCTGGTGGAACTCGGGCTTCTTGTTGATGGCCCCCTGCATGTGACGCACGGCCACGTCCACCTGCTTGTCGAGGCCGTAGATGCGGCCGAGCAGGAATTGCGTCAACGGCGAACCCTCATCCAGAACGCGCTGGTTGTAGCGCTGGATCAACCCCTTCAGGTCGCGATCCTGCGCGCGCGCACTGCGCTCCAGGCGATCCTGCGCGCGGATCTCCCGCTCGACCTCGCGATCGAACTCGTCCTCTGCCGCGGACGCGCCGCGCGCCTCAGCCCGTGGCGGCGCGAGGAGTCCGGCAGAAACAAAGAGGGTCAACAGAAGCGCCCACGCGGCAGCGCGGACACAGCGGCTTCGAGGGGCGCGCAGCATGGGATCTCCAGCGGACGACGAGACAGGTCGCGTCAGCGTGAAGGCTGGGCCGCGAGCCAGCGGCCCATTTCACTCTGCAACGAGGGCCAGTTCGCCTTTTGCAGTCGCGCCGCGTCAAAGGCGGGGCGGGAGGCGAACCAACGGGCCAACGCGGCGTCCTTCACGTGCACGCCGGCGCGGCCAAGCCCCTCGTAGGCGGCCCGCCACACGAAGAAGTCGGCCGAGGCCAGGTACGGGATCAACACCTCGTGGGGCCTTTGGTCGCCAAACTTGTCGAACGCCTCCAAGGCGCGGATCTGCACGTCGGTGCCGACCGGACCCTCCCACCACGCCTGGAACGCGGAGCGCCAGGCTGCATCCTCGGCGTCGTCGCCCAGACCAGGCAGCACGGCATCGGCGAGTGACAGAATCGCCGCGCGCGTGGCCGCCGCGGCCTCCACCGACGGGTCGGCGAGGTGCGTGCCCAACACCGCAATGATGGCACCGCGCACGCGCGGGTCGCGCCGCGCGATGCCCGCGAGGGTGTCGGTGACCTCCATCCGGACCCGCGGGTCCGTGTCGGCCAGCGACATGCGCAGAAGCGGCGCGAGTCGGGATCCGGTCAGCAGGCCGAGGCCGCGGGCCACCGCTGCGCGCACCTTGGGAGACGGCTCGGTGGCCTCCGCAAGGCGGACGGCGAGCGCGCGGATGACGTCGGGAGTGGCCGGCTCTTCGCTGGCCATCAGCAGGACGGCTGACCGCCAGCGCATGGCCTCGTCCGGACTCGAGAGCCCGTGCACAAGCTGCGCCCGCGTGGGCGGACCGTCGCTCGGCACGCCCCCTGGATTGGCCATCATGTGCTCGACGCGCCGCACCTCATTGCGTAGCTGATCGCGCATGGCCTCGTCGCGTTCGATGCGCAACAGGCCCTGCAGTGCAAAGCGATAGTCATCGAGATCGGCGACTTCACCTGCTTGCGACAGCTTCTGATGCACATCGACCATGCCGCCGAACCCGGCCGGGACGTTCGGATTCGTGCGCGCGATCCGCTGATACGAGTTCATCGCTCGCGTGAGGTTGCCCGCCTGCCGGTCGATGTCCGCGCGCAGGAGCAGCAGCGCCACACTGCTGGGCTTGGCCTCGAGCATGGGATCCACGAGCCGATATGCCTCCGGGTACTTCCCGAGCGAGGAATACGCGGCGACGAGTCGAGCGCGCGCCTCGTCGTCCCCCGGATCCTCCGCGAGTAGACCCTCGAGGAGGGGCACGGCCACCCGCACTTGCTTGTCGGCTAGGTACAGCGCGACGAGCTGCCGGATCGTGGGCGTGTAGCGCTCGTTGATGCGATACGCATCGCGAAAATGATCGAAGGCCGCGCGCTTCGCATTCGGGTCGGCCTGCAGGGTCAGCACGCCCATGTCGTGGTGCGCGTAGTAGCAGCGCGGGGCCAGTCGCAACGTGTCGCCATACGCCGCCAGCGCCTCACGGTGGGCAACATCGGCGTCGCGCGCGTGCGCGGCCTGCTCAGCCGCCCCGCGCGCCCCCTCCGCGCGCACGCGGTGCCATTGAGCCTTCACGCCGTAGGCGCGCGCGAGGAGATACAGGCGCGGCACGCTCTCCTCGCGGCGCAGCGCGCGCAGCGCGCGCTCGACGATCTGCTTGGGCGCGGTCCCGCGGCGTTCCTCCTGTCGCTGCCCAACGACACCCTCCTCGATGCCGGCCTCCCAGGGCTCGCCCAGGTGGTAGGCCGCCGGCGCCGCCGTAGCGAGCCCTGCGAGCCCTGCGAGCAGGGCCAGGAACCCTCCTAGGAAGGTTGCTCGTCGGATCGTGTGCACGCGTGCCTCCCGGCCACCGGACCAAGTCGGATCGTACCGACGCCGAGGCGCGCGGCGAACCTTCCTACGGACGGACGCCCCCGTACGGTGCTCAAGCCGGACAGGCCACCGCCGCGAGCTCCGACCAGAAGGCCGGTTGGGACTTCGCCACGGCCTGCGCACCCGCCACGACGACACCAGGCACGGCGAGCCCGAGGACGCCAAAGCCCAGCGCCGCCCGATGATCGCCCTCGGCCCGCACGAGTCCGGCCCGGGCCCCCCCGCCGCGGATGCGCAGGCCATCGTCCGGTGCGGGCTCCACGGCAACACCGAGCGCTTCGAGGCCGCGCTGAAGAACGGCGATGCGATCGCTCTCTTTGCCTCGCGTGTGCGCGATGCCGGTCACGTGCGTCACGCCCTCGGCGCGCGCCGCCAGGGCGCCCACGAGGAACAGCAGGTCGGGCGTGCGCGTGAGGTCAACCGGTGCCGTGGGTGCGCGCAGCGCGCCCGCCGGCGCGCGCACGGTGTGCGTGGCCTCCACTCGCGCGCCGTAGGCCTTCAGGATCCCAAGCAGCGCAACATCGGCCTGCGGGCTATCCACCGGAATGCCCTCGACGCGGGCTTCGCCCCCGGAGAGCGCGGCTGCCGTCCACCAAGCCGCCGCCGCCGACGCATCGCCCTCGAGCTCGAAATGCGCTGCGTGCGGCTCGCCCGCCGCTACGTGGACCGCCGTTGGCTCGTTCGTCACCTCGATCCCAAACCGGCCCAGCGTGGCGAGCGTCAGGTCGAGGTACGCGCGCGACGTGCCGCCCCCGCGCAGGTCGAGCGTCAAGCCTCCGATCCGCGGCGCGATGAGCAGCAGAGCCGAGGCGTACTGGCTGGAACGCGTCAGGTCGAGGGTCAGGCGCGCGCCGTGGCGCAGGCCGCCGCCCAGCACGCGCACCGCGCCACTGCTGCGCCGCTTGAGCCGGGCCCCGAGCACGGTGAGCCCACGCAGCAGCTCGCGGTGCGGGCGGCGTAGCAGCGCGGGCC